>NZ_JBVVQB010000026.1:0-96099 GCF_055811775.1 Mesorhizobium sp. WSM4844
CTGATCAGGGAGCGGCTGTCGCGCGGTGATTTCGAAGGCGCGGTCGACGACTATGCACGCTACGAACGGGCGCTGCGCGCCGCCGGCGAAGCGGAACCCGCTGCGGAAATACGCGCCTTGGTCGAACCCTATCTTGTGCGGCACACGCGCTGAAGCGCCGTGTCATGCGCTGCTTGGCGAAACACCGGGCTATCGTCGGTCTGGCAGCCCCCTCAATTTCCGAGCAGGGTGTTTGCTAAGGGCTGCCAGGTTCAGAACGAGGCCAGCGATCGCGTCCATCCTCTCGCTGCGCGTCAGCCCGGCCTGGATAGCACGAGGTGATGGAGCCGAGGGAAATGACAGGTCGCGAGGCAGGACAGCGCTGTCATGCATAACAATGACTTAAAGCGCCTCGCATGAATCCATTCAGCCGCGACGCGCTTTCGACTGCGGCACACGGATCGTTTTGTTCAGCCAGGTCGTGCTGCACGCACCCAATCGAGTCGTGCGGCGGGGACAAGGCCGTAATTGTAAAAATTGATACCGTCGACGTCCGGCGCCAGCGCCGGCTTCACCTTGGCGGCGAGAATTTCAGGGCCTGCCATTTCCGGATAAAAGAGCCGGTAGCCGGCGCCGAGGAATTTCTCTGCCCCGAGCGCGGTGCGGCCAGCCGCCATAAGGCCCGTCACGTCGCCGGCCTGCATGTCGTAGGCACAAAGGATCGCCCCGTCGCAAACCTTGCCGAGCGCTGCCAGATCGCAGCCGCCGAGCCAGCCATCTCGCAGGTCGATGACGAGGACACGGGTCCCCGGATCGGCAACCTCGCGCAGTTCGGCGACAAGACTGGTCACCGGCTCGAACCGCCACAACAGATAGGCGTGGAGATGCGGCCAAGGCAAAAAGGTGTCGAGGCCACTTGCGGGAAATTCTGGAAAGCGCCGTTCAGGCACCGCGCGCTCGCACGCCTCGGCAATCCACTGCTTGACGAGGTCACGCGCCGCCTGGCCTTCGATGCCGGCACAAGCGGCGCGGGCGAGGCAGGACGGACAGAAGCACAGCGACAGAAGAAAGTCGTCTTCCGGCGTCAGCCCGACACCATCCTTCTCATGATGGTATTCATGGGCAAAGCCCATGAAGGACGGGCTTTCAAGTTCGATTCTGTCCGGCTTATAAGTGTGCGTAACGTCGGCGACGAGCGCGCGGACATAAGCGCGCGCATCCGGATGCGACGGGCACAGATTGTAATAATTGGGATCGCCAAAGGCGTTGCGGGTGACGGCCTGCGGATAAAGCATGCCGAGGCGGGTATTGTGCAGGCAGACCGTCCAGCACGACACCTGGAGGCCGCCTGCCTCGCGCCGTTGGATAAGTTCGGCCAGAACGTCGCCACCTTCCGTGATCATTTCGGCCACCTTCGGCTGGATCACGAGATCGGCCCATCGGGCGGCGGTTGGCTTGAAGTAGATCGTGCCGTCCTCCGGGAAATAGGCTTTGCGGCGTGGGCTGCGCGGCTGCAGGAAGCGACCGGCATGATAGGAGGTCGCGAGACTGATCATGTTGAGCCTGGCGCGCTCGACGAGATCGCGTTCGACTGTCTCCAAGCCCAGATCCTGGACATCCCAGGGGTAGGTCCACATCGAAAGCTGCATGAAATATCCTCAGTTTTCTGCAATGGCGCCGTGAGCAAACGCCGGTTGGTTTCCCTGTCAGCCTTCCACCGGTTCGGCGATCTGCAAAAGGCAATCTCCTGCCTCGCACATCGTGTGCAGCCGGCGCGAAAGTACGATACCGCTTTCGGCGAAATGCAGGGCCTCCTCGGCCAGATCGAGCCGCTCGAGGTCGTGATACCAGCCGGCCAATTGTCCGGCGCTCACGCCGTCGCCGAGCCTGACGGCGGGTTCGAACCAGCCGCGGCGGGTGGCGTAGAGGCCCTGACTGTGCCGGGAAAGCGAGAGCAATCGCGTCGGCGCCGAAGGCTTCGACTCCGGCGCGAGAACCGGCGCCTCGACCACGCCGGTGGCGACCATCAGACTGTCGATCGCGCGAGCGGTAATCGCCATCGTATCGACTGTGGCAGTGCCGCCGCCGCCGAACTCGCCGCTGACGCCGATGGCACCGGCTCGGCGGGCTGCGCCCATCGAGGTTGGCGAGGCCTGACCATTGTTGGCCAGGAACCCGTACGGCATGCCGAGCGCCCGCATCAGCTCCACCCCGCGCCCATGCCTGTCGGGATCGGTATTGCGCTCGATGAGCGCCGTGGGAAGATGCTCCATCGAGGTGCCGCCCGAATGAATATCGAAGATGACGTCGTGGCGGGGAAACAGTTCCGTCTCCAGGAAATTGGCAAGCCGGCTTGTCGGCGCGCCCGACGGATCGCCGGGAAAGGCGCGGTTGAGATTGCCGCCATCGAGCGGCGAACAGCGTTTGGCGGCCATGACCGCCGATGCGTTCGCCATCGGCAGGACGGTGACGCGGCCCTTGAGCCGCTTGGGATCGAGCCGGCGGATCAGCTTTGCCAGCGACAGCTCGCCCTCATATTCGTCACCGTGATTGCCGGCCATCAGAAGCAGCGACGGGCCTTCACCGTTGCGTATGAGGCAGATCGGGACCTTGACCTGGAAATAGGGCGAACGGTCTATCGAGAACGGAATGCTGAGATAACCTGATGTCTTGCCGTCCCGGTCGAAGTCGAGCGTATGGGTGAGGCCGGTGTGCATGGCGGCAACTCAGGCGGCGGCGATCGCGGTGACCTCGATGCGGAGGTCGGGATCGGCGAGACGCGCCTCGACGCAGGCCCGCGCCGGCAGGCGTTGAGGATCCACCCAGGCATCGTAGACGCTGTTCATGGCGTCGAAGTCGCCGATCTGCGGCAGGAAGACGTTGACCGCCACAAGCTTTGACTTGCTGCTGCCGGCCTCGACCAAAAGCGCCTCGATCTTTGAGAGCACATCGCTGGTCTGGTCTTCGATGCCGGCCTTGCGATTGTCGGCTACCTGGCCTGCGATGTGGACGAGGCCGCCATAGACGACCGCCTGCGACATGCGGGAGCCGGACTGGAAATACTTGATCATATCGGATCCTTTCGAGGTTTCTTTGGGGCCGCCGCAAGCTCCGGTCAGCCGAAATAGGTGGGAAAGGCGTGGCGGACATGCCCGGCCGCGTCGACGCCGAAGATCACGCGATAGCGATCGAGGCAGGTGCAGGGATGGGAGATGCCGAATTCAACGACGTCGCCAACGGCAATGTCGTCGCCCGGCGCGATTGTCAGGAAGGCGTGCTGGTCGTTGAGCTTGAAGACCTCGGCGCGTGGTATCGGCAGCGGCTTCCCGGCCCGGAAGACCGCGAGCACCATCGGAAAGCCCTGATCGAACGACACGTCGCGCATGCCCATGCCGCATATCGCAAGGCCGGCCTCCGGCCGCGACAGCACCTCGGCCCACAGGCGCAAAGCCGGACGAAACGAATTTCGTGCGGAAGCACCGACGCCGCCGACCGCAAAACCCTTGCGGGCATCGAGTGCAACAAGCGAGCGGTCATAGATGCCATGGTCGTGGAAGAAGATGGCGCCGCTGCGCAACACCAGCGTCGCATTGCTGTCCCTGGAAACGGTGGGCGAAAGTGCTGCGACCACTTTGTCGAAGAACACAGAGCCGCCGGCCGTGACGACCAGCGGCACGTCGCCGCCGACGCGGGCGCGCAGCCGCAGGAACATGTCGGCGGTCATCGCCAGCAGAGCCGAGATCGCCGCATCAGTGCGGCCAGGATCGGGTTGCGCCGCGGCACCTTCGTAGGCTGCGACGCCGGCGATCAGCAGCCGTCCGCCGGCCGCATCAACTGCATCGGCGATCGCCTCGGCTTGCGTCGTGGTCCGCGCGCCTGCCCTCCCCGCACCGAGCTCGACGATCACGCGCAACGGCGGCAGCGTCGCATTGGCCCGCCAGGCTTCGGCAAGCGCATTCACGGCGGCGATCGAGTCGGCGAAGACGAAGAGCTCGACGCCTGGCCAGGCGCCAACCAGCGCCGCGAGCCGGTTCGCACCGCCTGATCCACCAACCTCGTTGGCGATGATCAGCCGTGTGAGGCCGGCCCTGAGCATCACTGCGGCCTGCCTAATATCCGCGACGGTCGTGCTCCATGCTCCGGCTTCTACCAACGATCGAGCAAGGTCTGGCGCCATCGGGGTTTTGGCATGCGGCGCGATCATCGCGCCCTGTTCGCGCGCGTAGCGCAGAAACAGATCACTATTGGCGATGAAGGCCTCCTCGTCGAGGGTCAACACCGGCAACGACATGCGCCCGTCAGCCGGATGCCAGCGCTCAGATGCGACAAGGCTGCTGTCCAGCCCGAAGGTGCCGGGCGGCACGCCGCGGATGCGATCGTCGAGCAGGAAATTTTCAGGGGTCGCGAGCGACAGTACGGGTGAGTTTTCGGTCATCCGATGCTAGTCCTTTCGCCTTCGCAGGATGAAGTCCGGTTCGATTTCCGATGCCGGCCACAGCATGAGAGAGATGCGTGCCAAAGCCTTACTCCGGACCGATCATCGATGCCCACCATCATCTTTGGGATCTCGGCCTCGGCCGCCATCCCTGGCTCGCCACAACGGCTGGCGAACGCGGCGGCCTGGGCGAGCTGGGCCCCTTGCGGCGAAACTATCTTCCTGAGGACTATTTGCGCGACGCCAGCCGGCACAATGTCGTCGCCGCCGTCCATGTCGAGGCCGGTTGGGCCGGGGATGACTGCGTCGGCGAAACGCGATGGCTTGAAACGCTCGACAAGTTGCGGGGCGTGGCCGCCCGCTACGTCGTTCACGTCCCGCTGGCGAACCGCCAAGCGCCGGCGCTGGTCGAGGCGCAGGCGGCATTCGACCGTGTCGTCGGCGTGCGCGACATACTGAGCTGGGATCCCGATCCCGCCCGCCGTTTCGCTGCCCGTGACGGCATCATGAACGATCCGGCCTGGCGCGCCGGCCTGGCGCTGCTTGCCGGCCACCGGCTGGTTTTCGACCTGATGGTGTTTCCGCGCCAGCTCGCCGGTGCAGCGCGCCTTGCAGCGGCCTATCCGAACCAGCAGTTCGTTCTCAACCACTGCGGCAGCCCGATCGATCGCGACGCCGACGGAATGCGGGCGTGGCGCGAAGGGGTTCGGCGTTTGTCCCAGTGTGACAACGTCGCCATCAAGATATCGGATCTGGTCGCCTACGATCATGACTGGACGCTCGACAGCCTGAAGCCGGTTGTCATGCATTGCATCGACTGTTTCGGCACGCGGCGAGCGATGTTCGGCAGTGACTTCCCGGTGGCCGGTCTGCACGCGTCGTTCGATGCAGTATATGACAGCTTCAAGGCCATTGCCGGGGAGCTTTCCGCAGATGAGCAGACGGCGCTGTTCTTCGGCAACGCAAGGCGCATCTACCGGCTTGACGATATGTCATCGGCGGGCCTGCTCCCTGCCTGAGAGAAGCAGCAGCCCCAGGATCAGCGAACCGAACAGGATGCTGCGCCAGCCCGGCGATGCGTTGACGACGGTTATGAGAGCCGTAATCGTGACCAGCAGGATGGCGCCGGGGATGGTGCCGGCATAGGTGCCGAGCCCGCCGAGGATCGAGGTGCCGCCGAGCACCACGGCCGCAATCGAGGCGAGCAGATAGGGATCGCCGATCCCGACATAGCCTTGCCCGTTCATGCCGAGCACCAGCACGCCCGCAAGCCCTGAATTGAAGCCGCTGATGCCGTAGACCGCCAGCGTCGTCGAGGTTACTGGAACCCCCGACAGTGCCGCGGCGAGCGGATTGGCGCCCATGGCGAAGAGCCGTGCGCCAAAGGATGTGGCATGCATTGCGGCCAGAACGATCACGGAGACGGCCACCCACAAGAGCACACCTGCGGGAATACCGGCCGGCCGCGCATTGCCGAGCCAGCGGACCAGCGGGTTTTCGGCGGTCACGGCGCTGCCGCCGGCGATGATGATCAGCAGACCCTGCAGGAATGTCGCCATGGCCAGGGTCATGATCATCGGATGGACGCGCAACAGCGCCACGCCCAGCCCGTTCACCAGACCGATTGTCGTCGTCAACGCAAGGACGGCAAGGACGGCGGTGAGCCCGGTCGGATCCCCCTGCCACGACAGCAGCGGCAGGCTGACGGCGCTCACTGTGACGATAGCCGCGACGGAAAGGTCGATGCCACCGGCAATCACCACGAAGGTCTGGCCCGCCGCAACCAGGCCAATTACCGCGGCCAGTTCGACCAGATAGCGCAAATGGCCATAGGCGCCGAAGCCACGCGAAACGAAGCTCGCGACGATCCACACCGCGGCAACGATGGCAACGGTGAGAAAAGGCCGGCTGCGCAGGATTGTCAGGGCGCGCCTGCCGCCTGCGCTCTCTTTCCATGCTGTCATTGCTGCACCTTGCGGAATTGCGGGGTGGCGACCGCCCCGATGATGATGAGGCCTTGTGCGACATACTGGGCGACCGGCGTGAAGCCGAGGAAGAACATCACACTGATCATCAGGCTGAGCAGCAGGCTGCCGGCAAGAGCGCCGCGCATCGTGCCTTGACCGCCGAGGAAGCCGATGCCGCCGAGCACGGCGGCGGCGATGGAATTCAGCGTGAAGGCCGTGCCGATGACCGGATCACCCGAACCCGTTTGCGCGGCAACGAACAGACCGGCGCCTGTGCAAAGCAGGCCACTGATCGCGTAAGCCGCTATCCGTGCGCCATCGACCGGCACGCCGGAGCGATAGGCGCCGACGGGATTCTCGCCGGCAGCATAGAGGCTCAAACCAAGCGGCGTGGCGAGATAGAGTTTCCACAGAAGGACGATGAGCATCAGCAGCACGAAGGCTGCGGGCGTGTTGCCGGCAAGCAGGTCCGACAGCCATTCCGGAATGGCGCCGCCGGGTCTCGGCAGGATGAGCAGCGCAGCACCGCCGATGATGAAGGAGCCGGCGAGCGTCACCACGATCGCCGGCAACCGAAGTTTCACGACAATGAACCCGGTTGCGGCACCGATGCCGACACCGGTCAGCGCCACCGCAGCGGCACCGCCGGCTACGCCCAGCGGCCCGGTCATCGTCGTCGCGGCGATCACCGCGCCCAGGCTGACCATTGCGCCGATCGCCAGGCTGATGCCACCAGTGAGCATGAGGATCGCCTGGGCCATGGCGACCAGCGCCAGCGGAAACCAGCTCTGGGTGAATTTGGCGAAGCCGGAAGCGGTCAAGAGGCCAGGAAAGAGGAAGCCATAGGCGACGAGGAACGCCATAACCACGGCGAACAGGCTGCGCACGCCGACATTGCGGCGCAGTTGAACCGGCCAGTAGAGAGCGCCGGCTTGTCCTGAGGGAGCCACCGTATTCACGCCGCCACCTTTCGCTGTTCGGCGCCCATCGCGGCGGAAACGATCGCTTCCTCGCTCAGCGCGCCGCGCTCGAGCATGGCAACGATGTGACCCTCCCGGACCACCGCGACGCGGTCGCAAAGGTGCACCAGTTCGGGTGTGTCGGAACTGAGCAGCACGACCGCCTTGCCGGCGGCGGCGAAGTTGCGAAGCATCATGTAGATTTCGCGCTTGGTCTCGACATCGACGCCGCGCGTCGGGTCATTGAGGAGAAGCACAAGCGGGTCGTGCGGCATCCATTTCGCCAGCGCGACCTTCTGCTGGTTGCCGCCCGAGAGGGCCTGCGCCGGCCGGTCGAGGTCGCCCTTGATACCAAGCTGGGCAGCGAGACCTCTTGCCGTCTCGCGCTCGGCACGGCGGCTGCGCAGCTTCAGCGCCGGCAGTCTTGCGAAAGCGGGCAGCATCATGTTGGTGATGATGGAATGGATCAGGTGCAGGCCCTCGCGCTTGCGGTCGGCCGGGACATAGGCGAGGCCAAGCGCGTTGGCTTTCGGCACACCGCTGGGCAAACCCGAAGCCCCCTTAACGATCGCGGATGCCGTCCTGGCCGGAATGGCACCGTAGAGGCCGAGCAGCAAATCTTCCTGCCCTTGCCCGACCAGGCCTCCGATGCCAAGCACCTCACCCGTCCTGATGTCGAGATCGACGTCGCGCATCAGGCCGGCCGAAAAATTGCGAACCGAAATGGCGTTGGCAGCCGATGCCGAAGGCTGCCAATGCGGAAAGAGGTCGCCGGGGTCGCGCCCGACCATCAGCCGTACCAGTCCTCTGGCGTCGGTTCCTTCCAGGGTGCGGTCCGCCGTGCAGGTGCCGTCCTTCAGGACGGTGACGTGCTGGCACAGCGCCATGACTTCGTTCAGCCGGTGCGAAATGTAGAGAATGGCGATGCCCTCGCCGCGCAGCCTCTCCAACAGGTCCGTCAGGACTTTCGTTTCGGTTGCCGAAAGCGACGAAGTGGGTTCGTCGAGAATGAGCACGCGCGGCCGGCGGTAAAGCGCCTTAGCGATCTCCACCATCTGCCGGCGGCCAAGCGACAATTGTCCGACCGGCATCGAGAGCGGTTCGTGAAGTCCGACAAGATCGCATGCTGCCCTGGCCCGCACTGCGAGTTCGGGATAGTCGAGCAAACCGAACCGGCGCGGATAGGCGCCAAGGCCGATGTTCTCGGCGATGGAGAGGCTGGCCGTCAGGCTGAGTTCCTGCTGGACGACGGCAATCCCTGCCTGTTGCGCATAGGCAGGGCTCATGCGCGACACCGGGCGCCCATCGACCTCGATCGCCCCGCCGTCCGGGCGCAAGGCACCGGACAAAAGGTTGATCAGCGTCGACTTTCCGGCGCCGTTCTCGCCGAGCAGCGCATGCACGCGGCCCGGCTGGAGAGCGATGGAAACATCGCGCAGGACGGGATTGCCGAAGAAGGACTTCGACACCCCCCGCGCGGCAAGAAGCGGAGCCGTGGCCAGCACTTTCTGCGACCTTTCAGGCTTATTGCTCAGCCAGAAGTTTCTTGAACAACTCCTCGTCGTAGGGCGAATAGATATAGCCGTCGGCCGGAAAGTCGGCCGCCCGTGCGAGGTACTGATCGATATTGGAATTGTTGATCACCGGCAGCGGGATCTTGACAAAAGCCGGCACATCCTTGCCTTCCAGCGCCTGGACGGCGGTGTAGGTGGCGAAAGCGCCGAGCCAGTTCGGCTGCATGGTTGCCCAGCTCTTGAGGCCCTTTTCCTTCCAGAGTTCGAGGAATTGGCGGGCATTCTCGCCGGTGATCGGCACTTGTTCGCGGCCCTGCTTGTCGAGGGCGAGCACCGCGCCCGCCGACAAGGCGCCGCCGAGCGACAGTATCCCGTCGATCTCGGGATTGGCGAACAGCAGGCTGGTGACGGCTTCCTGTGCAGGCGCGACATTGTAGGGTGTATTGGTCTCGGCAAGGACCGTCACGTCAGGATGGGCCTTGAGCGCCGCGTCAGCGCCTTTGCGCCGATCGTCGCTGACCGAAACGCCGGCCGGGCCGTTGAGGATGAGGATCTTGCCCTTGCCGCCGATCGCGTCGATCAGGAACTTGGCCGCCTGGTCGCCCCACTGGGCGGAATCGGTGTTGACCTTGGCGGTCACCTGGTCGGTGTCGACGAGGCTGTCGAAGTTGATGATGGCGATGCCCTTGGCGCAGGCGTCCGCCAGCACACGCGCCGGCGCGGTCGACGAGCCGGCAATCAGGATGATGGCGTCAACGTCGGAATCGATCATCGACTGGATCTGCTGGATCTGGACGTTTGCGTCGCCCTGGGCGTCGGTTACGACAAGCTTGTCGACCAGCCCCTGCTTCTTCAGGGTCTCGACCTCGGCTTCGATCGTGCCCTGTGTCTGCTTCATCCAGGTCGGCACTGAATAAATGTTGGCCCAGCCGATCGTGTACGGCGCCTTGCGGTCGCCCTTGATGCATTTGGCGGCCGCATTGGCCTGCGAACCGGCGCCGAGGCTTAGTAGGAGACCGAGGCAAAGGGCGCTGGCGGATGCGAAAAACGATGATTTCGTCATGATTGTTCCCTTCTGAGGTTATGCCTGGACGTGCGGGGTCCGGACGAGAAAACCCGCCGGTTGCCGCATCCGGAAACCGCCTGTTTTTCTCGTCAGAACGTTCTGCGCCTGGCTCGTTATTGTCTGATATTTCAGACAATTGGTCTGTATATCAGACAAATGGGATGCTAGACTGAGCCTTGACATCTTTCAAGCGTCTTGAGACGAGGGCCGAATTGATTTTTACGCGGATGCGGCCGACATGAGCGATGGAGCTACTGGTCTGATCGAAACGGAAGCCGGCGCCGAGCCGCGCAATGGCGAACGCCGCCGCGGCATCGACCGCGTCATCATGCTGCTGGAAGCGCTTTTGCGGCACCGCGCGCCGATGCGCGTCGGCGACATCGCCAAGATGATCGGCGCACCGCGTTCGACCACTTACGAAATCGTCAACAGCCTGCTCGAAGCCGAAATGCTCGAAAACGTCGGGACGGAAGGCTACGTCTATTTCGGTCGGGCTATGCATCTGTTCGGCTGGGCCTACTCGCATCACAACGCCCACTACCGGCGCATTATCGAGACGCTGGACAAGATGGCGGCGGAGACCGGCGAGACCGTGCAACTGTGCGGCCTGCGCGGAAACAAATATATCGTTCTCGATTGCCGGGACTCATCCGGCCCGTTCCGGATTTCAAGCGATGTCGGGGTCGAGGTGCCGATCCCGTGGACGGCGTCCGGGCGGCTCCTGCTCGGCCATATGAGCGAGCAAGAAGTGAAGGACTTCATCCCGCCTGGCGACTACAAGCTGCCCGACGGCCGCGTCATTGCGCCAGCCGAATTCTTCAGCGACGTCGCCCTGGCCCGCCGGCAAGGTTTCAGCGAGACCGTCGCCCTCGCCGACCGCTTCACGTGGTGCATGGCCGCGCCCATCCGCGATAGCTACGGCGCCATCAACAAGACTCTTTGCTTCGTGTTGCCGGTCGACACACCGGAAGCGCGGCGCAGCGAATTGCTTGCCCTGCTGTGCGAACGCGCCCGTGGATTGTCGTTGGCGGGAAGCTAACGCATTTCGCCCAAAAGTGCGCAGCGGTTTTGGGATGACGACATGCATAAAAACAAAGAACTTAAAGCGCGTCGCGTGAATTCCTTATGACGCGCTTTTTTGAAGAATCGGCTCTGGCGCCTTCGCCAAGGGAGCGCGGAAAAAAATGGCCGGGCTCGAATACGGCCCGGCCAAAAGAAGGTTACAACCTTCAGAGGGGAACACCGTTCAGCGGATGGGAGGAAACCGTCGAACGGTGTCGCCTGTTTGAGCCTGTTTGGGCGGGTTGGCGACGAACAAAATTCCAAAAGCCGGCGGGATAGCGAAAATTCCTGTTCTATTTGCTCTGACGTCTTCAGCCGGGTGATGCCCTTGTCTCAAGGAGATCGGCATAGTGCCGGCGCGCCACGTCGGGATGCGAGCGCAGGCGACTTTTCAGCACGTTCGTGCCGACGTCGCGAAACAGCGGATTGTCCGGATCGCTCGCCGGTCCGCGCGCCTCGGCAGCCAGTTCTTCAGGCAGGGTCAGCAGCGGGATCGTCGCGTCGAGCCGGGCGCTGAAGAAAAACGGAACGGAAATCCGCTCGACACCGGCCGGCGGCGTCACGACACGGTGAACCGTTGCCCTGAGATAGCCGTTCGATGCCAGTTCGAGGAGTTCGCCGATGTTGACCACCAGCGTTCCGGGGATCGGATCCACATTCACCCAGCTTCCGTCATATTCGACCTGCAGCCCCTTGTTGTCGTCCTGAAGCAGGAGCGTCAGGAAACCGCCGTCCTTGTGTGCGCCGACACCCTGGTCGCCGCCGGTTGTGTCGCGCCCGGGATAGCGCACGATCTTCATGCGATGGTTGGGCTCACCGCTATAGATCGGATCGAAAGCATCCTCGGCCTGGTCGAGCGACAGCGCGAAGGCCTTCAGCAGGCGGACTGCCACCGCCGTCGCCCTGGTCTGCCATGCCAGCAGTGCCGGCTTGAGTTGCGGCAGGGCCGAAGGCCATTGGTTCGGCCCTTGCAGCCGCGTCCAGGCAGGAATGCCCGGCCCCTTTGGTGTGGGTCGACGCTCGACGCCGATGTCGAGCTGTTCGCGCCAATCGGCCTTGCCCCTGGTCAGTTCGCCACCGGTGCGCGTGTAGCCGCGGAATTGCGGGGACTTGACCATTTCGATGGCCAGCTTGTCGGCTTCCGGCAAGGCAAAGAACCGGCGCGAGGCGTCGAGCACCTCGTCGATCTCCACAGCCGAAATTCCATGGCCGCTGAGATAGAAGAAGCCGACATCGCGGGCCGCCGTGCGCAGATCGAACAGAAAGGTCCGACGCTCCGACGCGCCCTGTTCGAGACGGCTGAGATCGAGCACGGGTACAATCCTGGCCATGGTCAACCTCCTCCTGCCTCAGGCTTGGATCAGGCTTTTACGGTGACACGCAGGTTGTTGCGATCAAAGCAACGCTCGATCCAATCTCGATGCCATTGGCGGAAAGTCAGCGCCGCGTTTGGCGGCCGGCAGGCAAATAACGTCCGAACGGCTGTTCCATGGCGCACTCACGCCAAGGCGCTGCAATGTCATTGCATTAAAAGTTCTGCGGTCTCAGGTTCGCCCTCTCTTCATGAATTCGGCTCGATTGCGAACGCTCAGATCACACGACACGGCGACGACGCGCCATAGCCGCTTTCGGCCATCAGCGCGCGTCTTGACAAAATATTTTGTCAAGACGAAAATGAGTATGCTTGAGCTTTGGCGGGCGGCCGTATCGGCTCGTAGTGCCGTCGTACCGCACCCGGCCCCGACCGTGAGGACGCCAAACCCTGAAAGGAGTTCCCATGCCGATCAAGAAAGATGAAACCGGAAAGCGTTGGGTCGAAATGGAGTTCATCACGCCCGGCACACCCGAGCAGGTGTGGCGGGCCATTGCGACGGGTCCCGGCAACACTGCCTGGTTCACAAAAACCACGATCGACGAACATGTCGGCGGCAGGCTTCATTTCGACTTCGGTCCCAATGGCGCGTCCACCGGCGAAGTGACGATTTGGGAGCCGCCGTTCCGTTTCGGCTATGTCGAACGCGACTGGAGCGAAGGCGCCCCGCCTGTCGCAACGGAGATCACCGTGACCAGCCGGTCGGGTGATCGTTGCGTTGTCCGCATGGTCCATTCGCTGTTTGCCTCGACCGACGATTGGGATGACCAGCTGGAAGGGTTCGAGAGCGGCTGGCCCGGCTTTTTCGAGGTGCTGCGCATTTACCTTTCGCATTTCGCCGGCGAAAACGCCGCCAGCTTCAGCGTCATGGCCCGCACGAAGGCCGACCAACTCTCGATTTGGAGGCAACTTACCGAGACGCTCGGACTGGCCGGCGCAAATGTCGGCGAGCGGCGGAATGGACCGCTGCAGCCGGAGAGACTATCCGGCATAGTCGAACGCGTGCGGCAGGACGACAAGCAGCGCTTCATCGCGCTGCGCCTGACTGCACCTGCTCCCGGCATTGCCCTGATCGGAACCTATGATATCGATGGCAGCGCAAACGCCAGCATGGCATTGTATCTTTATGGCGACGACGCCGAACAGCGCGCCGCCGAGGGCGAGCCCAAGTGGCGGAACTGGTTTGGCGAAACCTTCAAGCATCCGGGCTGACGGATGCTACTGGATCGGCCGGCCAGAAGGTCGGCCGCCCGGGCAGCGCCCAACCATGGCGCATATGCATGCATAGGAGAGTGTGATGAAGGTCGCCAGGTGGGGCAACAGCCTCGCCATCCGTCTTCCCGCCGTTGTGGTCGAGGCCCTCGAACTCAGGGAAGGCGATGAGATTGAGATCCAAGTCGCCGATGCCCGAGAACTCGGCGTCGCGCGCGCAAACCCGCGCGCGAGGAATTGCTGAAGCAGCTTCGCGCCTTCCGCGGCCGCCTTCCCGCCGATTTCAAGTTCGACCGGGACGAGGCGAATGCCCGGTAGCTTCTTCGACCGCGCAATTCGGCTGTCGGAACGATACTGCTGTGAAAGCGGCGCCCCGATCCGCTGACAGGACGCGTCAGTCGTGGAGTTCCCTCGAGATCGCCGGGGCGACTGAAAAATCGCTGAATGTGACTTCGAAACCTTCACGTTGCGGTGAACAGCACATCATGCCGACATCGACTGTTTTCGAGGGCGGGAAGTAGGCGAGCCGCACCGGCTTCCAGCGATGGTCGGAGGCATCGAGATACTGAACGCGGATTGTCTCGGCATGGCGGGTCAGCCGGATCCTGACTCCGTCCGGACCGGCCGGGATGCTGACCAACGACCAGTCGGAAGCATCATTGGTGACGACGACGGAAAAATAGGCGAGCCCGTCGGTGAACTCGATGCCGGCCTTGACCCAATGCGTCTCGCTCAGCCGGACCATCAGACCGGCCTGATCATAGAGCACCTTGTAGTCGCCCTTGACGGTGACCTCGGCGCTGAAATCGCCCTCGACCTGCCGGTAGAGGAAGTGGCCATTGTCACGCCAGAAGTCATAAAAAGTCTCGCGCCAGAAATCGGTCTCCTTGCCGGTTCGCACATGCACGGTGCTGTCGCCGAAGGCATGATGCGGTGGCGGGTTGAGCCAGGTCAGTTCCGCAGGCTGAGATGTCATCGATTTGTTCGCCTCGCCGGTTCGTGTTGCGTCATCCGCCTCTCATGCGACGAGGCGGATTTGTCTCTTTTACGCGCTCATTTCGGCGCTTGGTAAAGCTCGGACGCGGCCTCTCTCAGCGCGCGCCGGCTCTCCGGCCTGAAATACATCATGTGGCCGCCTTCCAGCAGCTCGAGGCGGATGGGCTTTGCGCCAGGAAGCGAGGGAACCTGGCCGACAAGGTAGCGTGACGCCAGATAGGGCGTCACCAGGTCGGTGTAGCCGTTGACGATCAAAACGCCGAGGCTGGGATTTAGCGCGCGCGCCTGCTGAAGGTCATCCATCACGCCGGTATAGCCCTGACGCGTCGGGCTCGTCCCGTAATCCCAATTTCCGCTGATTTCACGGTTGAGAAGCCGATAGCTTAGATCGGTGCGGAATTTCAATTCCTCCCTGATATAGCTGACAAAGGCGGAAGTCAGCGCCGGCACGCTTCGGTCGAGCACCGGATCAGGACCGCTGGGCCTTGGACTTTCCGGGGCAACGTCTGCCGTTTCGATCGAGCCGTCATAGACGCTGAGAACATTGCCCCTTGCCCGCGCAAACTCCTTGGCGAAGAGCGAGGTGGGAATGCGTGCAAAGTTTCGTTTCACGAGTTCGAGCGGCAGGCCGGTGATTTCGGCAACGCGCGGGCTCGCCAGACGCCCGCCCTGTTCGAGCCCGCTGGCAAGCGCGACGAGATAGTCGCCAAGCGCATAGCGTTCGACATCGGCCAACCGCTCCTGCAACTCGGAACCGGTGACGCTTTCGCTGCGCAGGCGCACCGCCGCCAGCGACGGCAGCTCAAGCGCCCAGTGAAGCGGCTGGAACTCGTCGGGCCGCACCAGCGTGAATTCGAGCGCCGGCGAGATGAGCACGATGCCGCGAGGGCTGATGCCGATATCATCCTGGAGCGTCTTGGCAAGCAGTGCCGCCCGAAACCCGCCATAGCTTTCGCCGGCAAGAAACACCGGCGACGCTGTGCGGCCCGCTTGGGCCAGATAGAGCCGGATGAATGCGCCCATCGCGGCGGCGTCCTGGTTGACGCCCCAGAAGCTGCGTGCCTCGGTGCCGGGTGCTTCGCGGCTGTAACCGGTTCCGACGGGATCGACAAAGACCAGGTCGGTCATGTCGAGCCAGGTGTTCGAGTTGTCCAAAAGCCGCTGCGGCGGTGGGAGAAAACTTCCATCGGCCGCTGTCGCCATCACGCGTGGACCAAGCGCGCCAAGATGCAGATAGGCGGAAGCCGCTCCGGGACCACCGTTGAATACGAAAGTGATCGGGCGGCGGGGATCAGGTTCCCGGCTTGGCTCGGGACGCAGCGTGTAGGCGACATGAAAGATTTCCGCGGTGACGTCGCCCTTGCCGGATAGCAACGACAGCGTGCCGGCCCTTGCCTGATAGTTGAGCGTGCGTCCCGCGATCACGATCGAATGATCTGAGACCTGGGGCGGCGGGAGCAGCGACAGAACGCCGCCCGAAGGCGACGGCCGCTCGGCCACTTGCGCATGGCCGTTTGGAAGGCCGCCAACCAGCAGCAGCATAGCAAGGGTGATTTCTAGGAGCTTGGTACGCATGGCGACTCCGCAGCGGAACGACTGCAAGCTACCACGCTGATGGCTCAGCCGAAATCACAGGACTGTGCACGCCCTCGCTGCTGGAAGGAGACCAAGGCTTTCAACGCACGATCTTCACGCACATCGGCGTGCCGATATCGATAAACCGCCCGGTGTCGGCCAGCCGACCCGTGGCCGCATCGCGTGCAAGAATCGAGATGCGGTCGGCGTTCTGGTTGGCCGAGAAGAGATGGCGACCTGAGGGCGTCAGTGCCAGATTGCGCGGCGTAGCGCCCCCGCACGGCGCATGGTCGACCAGCGCAAGCGTGCCCGTCTGCTGGTCGACGGAAAACACCACGACACTGTCATGACCGCGGTTGGAGCCATAGAGGAAGCGGCCGTCGGGCGATATCTGGATGTCGGCGCAATGATTGCCGTCGCGCGCCCCAGCCGGCACAGCCGGCTTCGTGTCGATCTCGGTGAGCCTGCCTGACGCTTCGTCCAGCGCAAGCGAGACGACCGTCGAATCCAGTTCGTTCATAACGAACACGAAGCGCCCGTCCGGATGCAGCGCCACGTGACGTGGCCCAGCGCCGGGCGCAAGCGCCGACTCCGCCAGTCTGGTCAGGCCGCCGTCGTGCCCGATGCGGTACGAGACAAGCCGATCGATGCCGAGATCGGCGACGATCGCCACGCCACCGGCAATCGTCTCGGTGACGCTGTGGGCATGGGGACGTTCCTGACGAACTGCGTCGGGACCAGTTCCGCTATGGGCGACGCTCGACAACGGCGCGGTCAAGCCGCCATCGTCGCGCAATCCGTAGACGACGAGCGAGCGATCGGGGCCGCCTTCGCCCATGCCGTAATTGGCGACCAGGAGCTTCGTCCCGTCGCGCGTGACGGTGTTGTGCGCCGTGATGCTGCCAAGCGTCGGCTGCTTGTTGATGTAGGAGAGCGCGGCGGTTTGCCTGTCGAAATGGTAGGCCGAGACCACGCCTTCGCGCCAGGTGAACACTTCGGAGTTGGCATAGACATGTGACCCGTCCGGCGTCACCGACAGGAAGGTCGGATTGTCGACGTCACCCGTCTCGGCCAGTTTCCTCGTCTCCAGCGTTTCTTCGTCGAAACTGTAGACACCGAGCCCAACGCCGCGCGCGCCCTGAAAATAAGGCGCCTCGCGGTTGAGGCTGCCGACGAAGACCAGACAGGCGTCCTGCATCGAAATCCCTTTTTCCGCCGGCACCCAGCCGCAGCGGATCGCGGCAAATTTCGCCTGTTCACGCTTGAAACACAATCCCATATGTGAAAATACTATTCACTAGAGAAGATCGACGCGGACCGATCGTGCAATCCAATCTCGACACAAAACCTCAATACAAGGAGATGGGCTGATCCGCGCCAGCTATGAGGTCTTCAAGAGTGAAGGAGAGCTCGTGCTTTATTGCCAGCTCCTGCAGACGGTGAAGTGCCGGAATCCGGCCGATTTCGCCGGCAAGACGGAGACATAGGCGATGGCTGCCATTGCCGAATTGCCGCTGACCGGGCTCGTCGTCGTCGACATGAGCCAGTTCCTGTCCGGGCCCTACTGTTCGCTGCGGCTGCTCGACCTCGGCGCCCGCGTCATCAAGATCGAGCGCCCCGATGGCGGTGACCTGTCGCGCCGACTCTATCTCAGCGACACCGAGATCGGCGGCGATTCCACCATCTTCCACGCCATCAACCGGGCCAAGGAAAGCTTTGCCATCGACCTCAAGGAAGCGGCCGATCTGGCGGCGCTGCGCGGCCTGCTGGCCAAGGCCGACGTGCTGATCCAGAACTTCCGGCCCGGCGTCATCGAGCGCCTTGGCCTTGACTACGAGGCGGTGCGCAAGATCAATCCACGCCTGGTCTATGCCTCGATCAGCGGCTATGGCGAAGAAGGCCCCTGGGTCAAGCGCCCCGGGCAGGATCTGCTGGCGCAGGCGCGTTCCGGCGTGATGTGGCTGAACGGCGACGAGGACCAGGGTCCGGTGCCCTTCGGCCTGGCGATTGCCGACATGCTGGCAGGCGCCGCCGCCGCGCAAGGCATCCTTGCCGCACTGGTGCGGCGCGGCCTGACCGGCACCGGCAGTCATGTCGAGACCAGCCTGCTCGAAGCGCTGGTCGACTTCCAGTTCGAGGTGCTGACCACGCATCTCAATGACGGACGCCGCCTGCCACGGCGATCGGCGTTCCGCAGCGCCCATGCCTATCTGTCGGCGCCTTACGGCGTCTATCCGGCCAAGGACGGCTATCTGGCGATTGCCATGACGCCGATCCCGAAGCTGGCCGACCTTTTGGCACTCGAACAGCTTGCGCCCTATCGCGATCAGCCGTCGACCTGGTTCACCGCCCGCGACGAGATCAAGGCGATCATTGCGCAAAAAATCGCGACGAAAACCGTTGACGATTGGCTTGCCATCCTCGAGCCCGCCGACATCTGGTGCGCCAAGGTGCTGACCTGGCCGGAAATGATGGCCAGCGAAGGTTTTCAGGTGCTCGACATGCTGCAGACCGTGACGCGCGAGGATCACGTCTCGATCCTCACCACGCGTTCGCCGCTGCGGGTCGATGGCGTCCGCGCCAAGGTCGAGCGGGCGGCGCCGCGCATCGGCGAGCACAGCGCAAAGATCCGCGAAGAATTCGGGCTGTGAGCGACGTGACGCTCAAAGGCATGACCTGGAGCCATCCGCGCGGCTACGATCCGATGGTCGCCTGTTCGGGACTGTGGAAGCAGCAGACCGGCGTCACCATCGAATGGGACAAGCGCTCGCTGCAGGATTTCGAATCGTTTCCGGTCGAGGACCTGGCCCGTGCCTACGATTTGATCGTCATCGATCATCCGCATGTCGGCCAGATCACCGCCGAGACTTGTCTGGCGCCGCTCGACATTGTGGGGCGTGAAGAGGAACGCGCGGCACTGGCGGCAGGCAGCGTCGGCCAGTCCTATCCTAGCTACAACTGGCAAGGCCGGCAGTGGGCGTTTCCGATCGACACGGCCAGCCAGGTGCAGGCGTGGCGGCCGGACATGCTTTCCGCCGCGCCGGCGAACTGGTCCGAGGTGCTCGACCTGGCGCGGCAAGGCCGCGCGTTGCTGCCGCTCAGGCCGCCGCATTCGCTGATGGTGTTCTACACGCTTGCCGGCAATCTCGGCAGGCCCGCCGTCGAAGAGCCTGGCGACCACATAAACCCTGACATCGGCGGCCGCGTTTTCGAGATGATGCGCGAGATCGCGGCTCTCGTCGATCCGACCTGCCTTGGCATGGACCCGATCGGCGTCCTGGAGGAGATGGCCAGCTCCGGCACGCGGATCGCCTGCGCGCCGCTGATCTACGGCTACGTTTCCTATGCCATCGCCGGATTCCACAGCAGCCGCCTTGCCTTCGCCGACATTCCGCCTGCCGGCGACGCCGGTGTAGTCGGGTCGGCGCTCGGCGGAACCGGCATTGCCGTGTCGGCCTTTTCGAAGGCCACGCAAGAGGCCATCGACTTTGCCTATTGGATCGCCAGCGGCGAGGTGCAGCGCGGCCCCTATGCGTCGGCCGGCGGCCAGCCCGGCCATGCCGCAGCCTGGGACGATGCCGCCGTCAACGCAGCCGCCGGCAATTTCTACAAGGACACCCGCGCCACGCTCGAGAGGGCCTGGGTCAGGCCACGCCAGGATGGCTACATGGCCTTCCAGCAGGCGGCCTCCGATCGTATCAATCTCGGCCTGACCGAAAGGCACGATGCCGGCCGCGTCGTCGCCGATCTCAATCGCCTGTTTGTGAAGAGTCTCCGGCACCCGGCGCTGAGATGAGGCAGAGTTCGCTAACTTCTCTACAAATTCCAGAGCCGCTTCGCATTGGCGGAGAGCAGCTTTTGCCGTTCATCGACGCTTGCTCCGGCAAGCAGCGCATGCGTCGCCGCAATCCAGGTGGCTAGTCCGCCGCCAAGCGTGCAGACCGGCCAGTCGCTGCCCCACACGACCCGGTCCCAGCCAAAGCATTGGATGGTGTGCTCGACATAGGAACGCAGCGTTTCGACAGTCCAGGATCCAGCGTCCGCATAGGCGACCACACCGGAAATTTTGCCGACGACGTTCGGGCGCCGCGCGATCTCCGCCATATGCTCGCGCCAGGGATGCTCACTGCTGCCCTTGATGTCGGGCACGCCGCAATGGTCGAGCACGAACTGCACGTCCGGCGCGAGGTCGGCAAGCGCAATCGCCTTGCGGATCTGATGCGGCAGGACGACGAGGTCGAAGGTCAGTTTGGTGCCGGCAAGCCGCTTGATGTTTTCGCGAAACAGCGCGCCTTCCGAAAGCTCGTCCGGCACGACGTGGAGCACACGGCGAAAACCCCTGACGAAAGGATCGGCGCGCTGGCGCTCGAGATAGGCGGCAAAGCCCGGCTCTTCCGGACGGCAGGAGGCTATTGCCCCGCGCAGCAAGCTGTCCTTCTGGTGTGACAGCGCCTTTACGTGACTGGTCTCAGCCTCGATATCGGCTGGATCGACATCGACCTCCATGTGCAACGCGCCCTCTATGCCGGCGCGGCGAGCCTGGACTGCATATTCGTCGTAGGGGAAATCGCGGTTCAGCGCCGGCACGCCGGAGAGCCAAGGATAGCGCAACGCCGACTGGTCGATCAGATGCAGATGGGTATCGAAGATCATGATTGCGCGCTCCTCCTTCGCCGTTTCAAAATCATCTCACGCAGAAATTGTTCAATCAGTCGCCTGCTTGGCAGCGGCTCCCGCCAGTTGCGACAGCTTTTCGGCCGCTGCCAGCAACAGTTCTATGGTCCTCGTAATGTCGGGCGCCCTGGGTGCGTTGATCAGGGTTATGTAGGGGATCGACAGCGCGGCGATCGCCCTACCGTCCGAGCCAAGCACGGGTGCCGACAGGTTGAACACACCGGCGGTCTGCATCGATGCCATCATTTCATAGCCGCGTTGTCGGATCTGGTCGAGACGGGCAAAGAAGTCCAGCGATTGAGGCGGCTTGTGGGCGCTGCGCAGATGTTCGGAGATCATCATCCGCCGCTCTTCCGGCGAGCGGAACGCCAGCAGCACATGTCCGGAGCCGGTGTCGAACAGGCTGACATGCGCGCCGACGCGAATCGAGATGCCCCAATAGTCCGGCGCCTCCTGCTGGGCGATCACCACGGCAGAACCGCGGTCGAAGACGACAAGCTGGTTTGACTGCTGCGAGGTCTCGGCAAGTTCGCGCATCAGCGGCGTCGCATAGGAAACCAGCCGCCGCACCGGCGCGTGCAGATGCGCCAGGCCAAACAGCTTGAGCGTCAGCGAGTAACGGTCGCCATCCGGCCGCGTGACGTAGCCGCGCCGCACCAGCCGGTCCAACATGCGGTAGAACTCGTTCGGGCTGCGGTCGAGCTTCTTGGCGATTTCCGCCTGGGTCAGGCCGCCATCGACGCAGGCCAGAAGCTCAAGGATGTCGAGACCCTTGTCGAGCGCCGGCGCGCGATAGCGGTCATCGTCCTCGTCCTCCGCCATAGTCACTCCCCGTGGTCAGCATCCGAAGGACCATCGGCTTGGTGATTGTGTAAATTATTTGTTTGTATGTAAATAGTGGGCAGATCACCGCCGGTGCAACGCAACGCATCGCGGCATTCATAACGACGATAGTGAAACAGGAGCCGGACATGCAGCGGATGGCAATGGTGCTCGGCCTCAAGCCGGAAAAGGTCACCGAATATGTGCGGCTTCACGCAGCCGTCTGGCCCGAAGTGCTGGCGATGATTTCCGCCTGCAACATCAGGAACTATTCGATCTATCTCAAGGAGCCGGAGCACCTCTTGTTCAGCACATTCGAGTACCACGGCACCGACTATGCCGCCGACATGGCGAAGATGGCCGCCGAGCCCAAGACGCAGGAATGGTGGGCGCTGTGCATGCCTTGCCAGGAGCCGCTGCCGACCCGCAAGGAGGGCGAATGGTGGGCATCGATGGACGAAGTCTTCCATCATGACTGATGGCGTTTTCGACCCAGCCTCGCTCTCCCAGTCCTGGGCGAAGCCATCGAAGCCGCGGCCGATCGTGATTTTCGGCGCCGGCTCGATCGTCGGCGACGCGCATTTCCCGGCCTATCGGAAAGCCGGCTTTCCGGTCGCCGGGCTTTTCGATCCAGACCACGCCAAGGCGGAAAAACTCGCGGCCAACTGGGGCGTCACCGCTTACCGGTCGATCGAGGAGGCTGCGTCAATCGACGGCGTCATCTTCGACCTGGCGACGCCGCCGGCTCATCATGCCGGTGTGCTCAGGGCGCTGCCCGACGGCGCCGTAGCGCTGATCCAGAAGCCGATGGGCAGCGACCTCAGCGAGGCCACCGAGATCCTCGAAATCTGCCGCGCCAAAAATCTGAAAGCGGCGGTGAATTTCCAGCTTCGCTTCGCGCCGATGATGCTGGCGCTGAAGGATGCGATCGCCAGGGGCTGGCTGGGCGACGTCGTCGACTTCGACGCCTGGCTGGCGCTGGCGACACCCTGGCAGCTGTGGGAATTCCTGCTGAAGGCGCCGCGCGTCGAGATCGCCATGCATTCGATTCATTATCTCGACCTGATCCGGCAATTGCTCGGCGATCCCAGGGGGATTCACGCCAAGACGCTCGGTCATCCCGGCCATAAGGTTGCTCAAACGCGCACCAGCGCGATCCTCGACTATGGCGACACAGTTCGCTGTGCGCTGTCGATCAATCATGATCATAAATTTGGCCGAAAACACCAGGCCTGCGAGTTCCGCATCTGCGGAACCGAGGGCGCCGCCTATCTCAAGCTCGGGCTCAACCTCGACTATCCGCGCGGCGCGCCCGATGTCCTTGAAATTTGTCCCAGGGGCGGCTCAGACTGGGTCACGGTGCCGCTCGTCGGCGAATGGTTTCCGGACGCATTCGTCGGCCGCATGGCCAATGTCCAACGCTACGCATCAGGCGAAGACGCCGAGCTTGTCAGTTCCGTCGAGGACGCCTGGAGCACCATGGCGCTGGTCGAGGCCGCGTACCAATCGAGCGCGGCGCCGGCAACACCGATCGCGGCGAGGCCCTGACATGGAGCAGACTGTCTATTTCGAGGACTACCAGATCGGCTCGTCGCGCATGACCAGCGGGCGCACTATCACCGAGACCGACTTCGTCGTGCATGCCGGCCATACCGGCGATTTCTTCCCTCACCACATGGACGCCGAGTTCATGAAGACGACGCCGTTCGGCCAGCGCATCGCCCATGGCACGCTGGTCTTCTCGGTCGGCGTCGGACTGACGGCAAGCGCCATCAACCCGGTCGCGTTCTCCTATGGCTATGACAGGTTGCGCTTCATCAAGCCGGTGTTCATCGGCGATACGATCAAGACTCGCACCACCATCTCGGCCAAGCAAGACGACCCAAAGCGGCCGGAGTCGGGTCGCGTCATCGAGCGCTGCGAGGTGATCAACCAGCATGGCGATGTGGTCCTGGTGGCCGACCACATCTACATCGTCGAACGCCGCGCCAAGCCCAGCAGCGCTTAAGGGCTCCAACGATCCGGTCCGCCACGTTGATGGCCGCTCCGGCGGACGGTTCGTCAAAGCGGAAAGCGGGCCCGCGAGCCGCTTCGGTTAACTGCTCGTGGAGCCTCGCCTGGGTCGGCGGATGGCTCTCACCTTGCCGCTGTTTCCACCGCCGCAGAAGAACTGATCGCCACCATCGGACTCGAGCCCCGACACGCCTGTTCCAGGCGGCATCTCAAGCTTCTCCAGGACCTTTCCGGTTTCAGGATCTATCCGCCTGACGTCGCTCTCGTCACCTTCCCAGGTGCCGTGCCAGAGTTCGCCGTCGATCCAGGTGACCCCTGTGACGATACGGTTGGAATCGATTGTGCGAAGAACTGCCCCTGTCTGGGGGTCTATCTGATGGATTTTGCGACCGCGATTCTGCCCCACCCAAAGTGAGCCTTCGGCCCAGGCGAGTCCGGAGTCGCCGCCGCCACCTGGCGCCGGAATCGTGGCGAGCACGCGGCCAGTGTTGGGATCGATCTTCTGAATGCGATCTTCGGCGATCTGGAACAGGTGCTGGCTGTCGAAGGCCGTTCCTGCGTGCGCGGCGACATCGATCGCGCGCACCACATTGCCGCTCGCAGGATCCAAGGCGTTCAGCCTGTCTCCTGACGCAAACCAGACCTGCTGACCGTCGAATGTAACCCCAGCCACCTGGTCGACACCCGGAAAGGGTCCATATTCGCGGAGGACTTCAGCTGCAGATCGTTTCATGCTTCTGCTCCAGGCTCAGATCTGTTGAATTGTCCATGACACTAGTAACCCGACAGTGAGCCGGGGAGTAACAAGATTGTCGGGAATCCCGGCACCGGCGGGGTCATCCAACGGCGCGCTCGCCCGCGGCCGAAGGACTGCACCTTGCCTGCTGCCGCAAGCTGCTCGAGCGAGCGCTGCACGGTGCGCGAGCTGGCTCCGAGCGCAATTGCGAGCGCCGAGCTCGACCACGACTCGCCGTCGGCGAGGAAGGCGAGCACCGCTGCATGCGGCTCGTCGGCGGGCGGCGCCAGCACCACGACATCGCGTGGGCGGCGCGGCTTAAGCGCAAAGCCTCGCTTGGTCGCGCTCACATCCGCCAGTGACCGCAACTCCACCCGAAGCCGACCGACTTCGACCCGCAACCGGGCGCGATGCGATTCATCGGCGTGCTTGCCGCCGAAGGCGCGTGCGACGAGCGTGCTCCGCGGCACGTCTGCGGGCCAGGCTTCGCCCAGCGCACGCGCAAGCGCGAACAGGACCGGGCGCGTCGCGAGCGAGACGATCGTGCCGGCGTCCCGCACGACATTGCGGCAGGCGTCGACGACGAGCGCCCCCGACGCCAGCAGCGCTTCGACCTCCTCGAGCAGGAGCGGGCGCTCCACCCCGCGCGCGATCAGCCGCGCCGCGGGCGTGTTCATCACCAGGGATGCGCCTTCAACCTCGGCCGTCAGCGCTGGAATGTCCGCCTGGCCCGCCGCGTGCGCGGCCCGCCCGAGCGCAGCGCGCGCCGCCTTGGTGCGGAGGCGGCGTAGCGCGACCCCCGCAATCACCAGCTCGTGGGCGGCCCTCGACGCGGGTGGGAGCGTCGTCGGGTCGAAGCCGGCGAGCCTGCTCTCGGCCTCATCGAGGCGTCCGATCAGGAGCAGGCGCCGCGCTTCGAGATTGCGCGCATGCGCGGCATTGACGTGGTCGCCGTGCTTCTCAAGCGTCGACCGCGCGGCGTCGAGTGCCTTCGCCGGCCAGCCGAGGTCGCGCGAGACGAGCGCGATTTCGGCTTCGGCGACGACGCACCTCGCGCGGGCCACTGCCTCTTTCGGACCGAAGGCGCGCGCAGCACTTTTGAGGAGAGCCTTTGCTCGGGCGAGATCGCCGAGCTGCGCCATTGCAATGCCGCGCAGCGCAAGCGCAGGCGCATCCTCACGCAGGGCGACCCGCTTCAAAGCGCCAAGGGGATCACCCGTCGCAAGGGCGCGCGCCGCAGCGGTGATCAGCGAGTCCATCGGAATCCCGTCACACTTGTCACTCTCACCTTTCGATGTCCGGTCCTAATCTATCTCAGCACCAACAACCAGCGCGCCGTGTCGAAAAGGGATGACGTCTCGATGACACTCCACCCCGACCAGAAGATGCCGCCCGAAGGCAGCGGATCTGCCGATTTCCCAAGCGACGAAGTCGCCGCCCGTGGCGCGGCCGACTGGCTATCGCTGGCGGCCGCGCCCACCTTCGCAATCATGGCGCTGCTGACGGCCGTTACCGGTGATGCCGACATGATCTGCGCGGCGCAAGATGCGTCGCCGCTGAACGAAATGGCGATGATGTACCTGCTGATGAGCGCCTTCCATTTTGCGCCCTGGCGAAGCTGGTCGCCGGCCGACGAAGCGGTGCCCACCGGTCGTGACCCGGGCGTGCGCCAGGTCAAACGAGAATTACAGAGTTCCGCCGGATAGGTTGACCTCGCCTGCATGACGCATCATGCGGCGAAAGCTCATCGAGATATGGGCTCGCCTGATGTGCCCGATCGACTCCCAGTCGCCGATCTCGGCGGCGGCAAGCACCTCTTCCATTTCGCGGCGGAACGCAGTGAACTCCTCGACCAAGCCCAACTGCGGCATCATCTTCAGGACGACGCGCGCGACCTGAAAATACAGGCGCTCGCTGATCTCGCGCAGCGGCTGGTTGCCGGTCATCGCGGTGAGCTCGTAGAAAAAATCCATGTTGAGGCGCAGGAAAGCGCGCTGGTCGGGATTGAGCACATCGGAATCGCAGCGCGCGATGAGTGCCCTTATCCGGTCGAGGTCGTCCGCCGTGCGCGGGATCGGCGAAAGCTTGCCGACGAGGAGCGCCAGCTCCAGGCGCAAGTGATAGACCTGCTGCAATTCCTCGATGTCGACGTCGGTGACGATCGTGCCGACGCCATGGACGGATTGAACCAGACCCTCGGATTCGAGGCGCGCCAGGACACGGCGAACCGGCGTGCGGCTGATCTGGAATTCCTGGGCAAGCTCTTCCTCGGAGAGATGGCTGCCGGGCGTATAGTCGAGCAGGCAGATGCGGTCGCGCAATATCCGGTAGATACGCTCGAACCGCTCCCGCGCCGAGAGCGGGCGCGGCGGCGCGGCGGTCGCGGCCAGGGGCGCGGCATCCGTCTCAAGCGTCATCCAGCCTCCAGGACAGCGTGCAGGAACTGCCGCGTCCGCTCGTTCTTGGGGGCGCCGAACAACTCGTTTGGCGGCCCCTGCTCGCAGATCTTGCCGGCATGGAAAAAGCAGACGCGATCGGAGAATTCCTTGGCAAATCCCATCTGGTGGGTGACCATCAGCATGGTGAGGTCATGTTCCCTGCCGAGTTTTCGGATGACTTCAAGCACCTCGCCGACGAGTTCGGGGTCGAGTGCCGAGGTCACCTCGTCGAACAGCATGATCTTGGGCCGCATGGCGCAAGCGCGGGCGATGGCGACACGCTGCTGCTGGCCGCCGGAAAGCTGCGAGGGATAGTGGTCCTTCTTCTCCGACAGGCCGACCATGTCGAGCAGCTCGGCCGCACGCGCCTCGGCATCGGCCCGCTTCATGCCGAGCACGGTTATCGGCGCCTCGATGCAGTTCTGCATCGCCGTCATGTGCGGGAACAGGTTGAACGACTGGAACACCATGCCGATCTTGGCGCGGATCTTGCGGATGTGCGCGAGATCGGCGGGAACAAGCTTGCCGTTCCTCTCCATGTGGGTGAGCGGCTCGCCTTCGACCCAGATGACGCCGTCATTGATCGTCTCCAGCGTCATCAGCATGCGCAGCACCGTGGTCTTGCCGGAGCCGGACGGCCCGATGATGGAAACCTTCTCGCCGCGTGCTATGTCCAGATTGAGCCCGTCGAGAACGGTCAGCGCGCCGTAGCGTTTCGAAACATTGTCGAAGCGGACCATCGGTTGTTCCGTCATCGCATGGTCCTCCGGTTGAGCAAGCCTTCGAGGGAGCGAATGAGCGCGGCAGAAACCAGGCTCATGGCAAGGAAGAACAGGCCGACCAGCGTCATCGGCTCAGTGTAGCGGAAGGTTTCGGAGCCGATGATCTTGGCGGTCTGCATCAGCTCCAGCACGGCGATTGCGGAAAGCAATGGCGTCTCCTTGAACAAGGCAACCAGATAGTTGCCGAGCGCCGGAACGATCGGCGGGATCGCCTGCGGAATGATGATGTCGCGGAACGTCGTCCAGGCTGACAGATTGAGGGCGACCGAGGCTTCCCACTGGCCGCGATGGATGTTGTCGAAACCGGCGCGATAGACCTCGGAACAATAGGCAGCGTAGTGGATACCGATGGCAAGCACCCCGGCGGTGAAGGCGTCGAGCACGACACCGAATTTCGGAAAGACGAAATAGAGAAAGAATATCTGGATCAGCAACGGGGTCGACCGGATCAGTTCGACCAGCACCGAAATCGTCCAGCCGGTCCACGGCACGGCGATGCGGACCACCGCCAGCACCAGGCCAAGCGAGGCGGCAAGCGCAAACCCGATCAGCGTCGCCTCGATGGAAACGATGGCAGCGCTGGCGAGCACCGGCAGGATTTCAAAAGCAAATGCCCAGTCCCAGATCATGCTGCCTTCCCCCGCGCCAATCCGAGCGAAGCCCGCCTTTCGAGAAGCCGCATGCCGATGGTCACGACCAGCGACATTGCCAGGTACATCAGCAGGACGAGGGTGAAGATCGGAATGGTCTTGAACGTGTTCTGGTTCATTTGCTGCGCCTTGAAGGCGAGGTCCGAGAGCGTGATCAGTGAGACCAGCGCTGTCGATTTCAAAAGCTCGATGAACAGATTGCCCCAAGGCGGGATCATGGCGACGAAAGCCTGCGGCAGGATGATCCGGCGCAGCATCTGGGGGCGGCTCATGTTCAATGCGGTAGACGCCTCCCACTGTCCGCGGGCGACGGACTGGATCGCGCCGCGCACGACTTCCGATCCGTAAGCACCAACGTTCAGGCCGAGCGCCAGGACAGCAACCAGAAATGCGTTGAGCGTGACACCGAATTGCGGCAGCACGAAAAACAGCCAAAACAATTGCACCAGCGCCGAGGTGCCGCGGAAGATCTCGACATAGACCGTGGCCAGCCATTTGAGCGGCGCCGGGCCATACATCCTTGCCAGCGCCGCCAGCACGCCCATGACGATTGCCAGCAGGCTGCCGAGGATAGCGATCTCGATCGTCAGGACCGCGCCTTGCAGCAGCCCCGGCATAAACACTTTGTAAGATTCCTGCGTTGCCAAGGCACCGATCACGACAAGCGCGACGACCAGCATGGCAACGAGCGTACGGATTCCCATGCGGATTCCCCCAGGAAAAAGGGGCGGCGCTTTCGCGCCGCCAGCAGTTGGGAACCTATTTGCCCGCGCAAAGCTCCGCGGTGGTCTTGTTGGGCAGGTAGTCCTTGCCGAAGCCGAGCGGCTCGACCAGCGCGATGTGCTCCGGCGAACCGAGGAACGTCTTCAGCTCGGCGTTGAACGCCTCCTGCAGGTCGGTATCTTCCTTGCGGAAGCCGAAGCCGCCATGGCCTTTCACCGACTTGCCGGCAACCTCGCCGAACGGCTTGGTCGATTCGACGCCGTCGGCCTTCTTGGCCATGTCGGCGATCGAAAGAGCGGTTAGCGCGGCAGCGTCGGCACGGCCCGACTGGACGGCGGCGACCAGACTGGACTGGTCGGGCAAGGCAACGATCTGCCCGGCGGCGACACCAGCGTCCTTGGCATAGCCGCCCTCGACGGCGCCGGCCATCACGGCGAGCTTGAGATCCGGGTTTTCCTTGATGCTGGAAAAGTCCTTCACGCCCTTCGGATTGCCTTTTGCCACCAGCATGGCCTGACCGATGCCGTAGGACGGCTCGGAAAAATTGATCTCGGCGCAGCGCTTCGGATTGATGAACATGCCGGCGGCGATGATATCGAAGCGGCCGGCCTTGAGACCTGGGATAAGCGAGCCGAACTCGGTCAGCACGCCGTCAACCTGCGCGATACCCATCTTGGCGAGTACCGCCTTGGCAACTTCCGGCGCTTCGCCGGTCAGCTTGCCGTCAGGCGTGGCGTAACCGAACGGCGCCTCGTTGGCAAAGCCGACGCGGATATAGCCGTCCTTCTTGGCCTGTTCGAGGGTGGTTTCCGCATAAGCGGGCAGCGCCGTGAATGATGTCGCGGCAAGCGCGAGGCAGGCGGCGGCTTTCACGACCATCCGGCGCGATATCGATGATTTGAACATGCTTTTCTCCCATTGAACAACTGACTGATATTCCCGGGCGCGGCCTTCTTCGAGGTCGACACCTGCCTGTCAAGACGTATACAACTACCCTAGACATTGTGCAAGCTAAGATATAAAAACTACAGAAATCTGGTAATAATTCGTAATCAGACCACACATTATTGCCAGTTGTGCACAATTTAAGAAAAAACCAGCGTACTGGCAGGTGGGATTTCGGTGGCGAGCGCGAGCGGTTTCGGGACTTTCACGCAAGCGGAGTATGCGCAGCGCCTGGCCGGCGTGAAGTCACGCATGGAGAAGGCCGGCTTCGACCTCATCATCTGTCAGGACCCAGCTAATATGTGCTGGCTGACCGGCTATGACGGATGGTCGTTCTATGTTCCGCAATGCGTGCTCGTCCATCTAAGGGAAGACCGGCCGATCTGGTTCGGCAGGGCGCAGGACGCCAGGAGCGCACGCCTGACCACCGGCCTGCCGGAGAAGAACATCGTGCCGTTCTCGGAACGGCTGGTGCAGCAGCCCGTCGAACACCCCTATGACGAACTCGCCCAGCTGATCCGGTCGCGTGGCTGGGGAAACGCCCGCATCGGCGTCGAGATGGACGCGCATTATTACACCGCGCGCTGCCATGCCCATCTCGTCAGCGGGCTGCCTGACGCGCACTTCGCCAACAACCACGATCTCGTCAACTGGGCGCGGCTGGTCAAATCCGAAGCCGAGCTGGCGCTGATCCGCGAGGCCAGTGCGATCTGCACGCACGCCATGAAACGCGGCATCGAAAAAATGCGGCCCGGCGTGCCGCAGAACCATGTCATTGCGGAAATCTATCACGCACAGATCACGGGCGTGCCCGGAGCGGGCGGCGACTATGCCGCGATCTGTCCGCTGATGCCCGTCGGCGAGGGCACCAGCACGCCGCATCTGACCTGGTCCGACGCGCCGCTGCCGGACAGCGGCCTCGCCATTCTGGAGATCGCCGGGGTGCGGCGGCGCTATCATGCGGCGCTGACGCGGACCGTGCATTTCGGCAAGCCGCCGCAAGTCCTCGTCGACATGGCCAAGGCGATCGTCGAGGGCGTCGACGCCGGCCTTGAGAAGGCCCGCCCCGGCTACACCGCCGAAGAGGTGGAAGCCGCCTGGCAGGCAGTGTTGAGGAAGAACGGGCTGAAGAAGGAGAGCCGCGTCGGCTATCCGGTCGGGCTCGCCTACCCGCCCGATTGGGGCGAACGCACCGCAAGTCTTCGTCCCGGCGACACCACCAGGATGCAGTCCGGGATGTGCTTCCATTTCATGGCCGGCGTTTGGCTCGACGATTTCGGCATCGCCATCTCGGAATCCTTCGTCGTCACGGATCGCGGCGGCGAACGCCTCTGCGACGTGGCGCGCGAACTCATCGTCATCGACTGAGCATGGGACTGGAAGCCGGTCACTGACGAAAGATCATGCCGGCAACGAACCCGGTAACCAGCACGAGGACGCCTGATGGACCGTAATCCGTTTTCCGAAGCCGAAATCGCCGGCCGCCTTGTCAGGGTCCGCACGGCGCTGGCCGAGCGCGAGCTCGACGCGGCGGTCTTTGCTTCGCCGGAGAACGTCTTCTACCTCACCGGGCTCGATCACTGGGGATATTTTGCCCCTCACCTGCTGATCGTCCCGCTCGAAGGGAAACCTGTCCTGGTCACCCGCTCGATGGAAAGGGTGACGATCGAGAAACAGGTGACGGCAGCGGAATTCCGCGGCCATTCCGACAGCGAAACGGCGGCCGACCTTGCCGCGCGGGTGCTTGTGGAGCTCAGCCTGTCCGGCAAGCGGATCGGCCTCGAATACTGGACGGCCGGCCTCAGCCATGGGCTTGCCGTCGCACTCCAGACGCAGGCCGATGCCAGATGGAGCGATGTTTCCGGGCTGGTCGACAGGATGCGGCGAGTGAAGAGCGCCGAGGAACAGGCACTGATGCGTCAGGCGGCACAAGTGACCGACGCCGCCGCCGGCGCCGCGATCGCCGCGATCTCGGACGGTGCCTCCGAACAGGAGGTCGCAGCCCAGTGCGTTGCGGCGATGATCCGCGCCGGCGGTCATGCTCCGGGCTTCGGCCCGTTCATCCGCCCGGCCGCGCGCCTGGGCGAAGAGCATACGACCTGGGGCGACGGGATCTACCGCAAGGGCGAGCCGGTCTTCGTCGAACTGTCCGGCTGCATCTCGCGTTATCACGCGCCGCTCGGCCGGCTCGTTCGCATCGGCCATATCAGCGACGAAGACGCCGCGATGGTGGAGGTGACCGCCAGGGCGTTCGATGCCGTCGTCGAGGCACTCAGGCCCGGCGCCAGGGCGCGCGACGTCTACGCCGCCTGGCAGACCGTCGCCGACGAGGCCGGTCTTTCCCATTATCGCCGCCATCACTGCGGCTACCTTGTCGGCGCCGGACAGCCGCCATCATGGACTGGCGGCAATTCGGTGACCGGCTTGAGGCACGATTCCGATCTCGAAATCGAGACCGGGATGAGCTTCCACATCCTGTCGTGGCTGATGGGCACCGGTCGCGGCGATGACTTCGTCTCCAACACCGTGCTTCTGACCGATGCGGGCGCCGAAGTGCTTACCCGCACGCCGGCCGGCCCGATCGTTCGATAGGCCGCAGGGATGGCGCGCTACTCGGCATTTTCGATTTTCCGCAACGCGCTGTCTGGCCAGAAGAACTGGCAGCGCGCCTGGCGGGCAGCGGAGCCAAAACTGTCCTACGACGTGATCGTCATCGGCGGCGGTGGACACGGCCTCGCTACCGCCTTCTACCTCGCCGAGAACCACGGCATCCGCAACGTCGCGGTGCTCGAAAAGGGCTATGTCGGCGGCGGCAATGTCGGCCGCAACACCACCGTCATCCGCTCCAACTACCTGCTCGACGGCAACACCCAGTTCTACGAATTCTCGATGAAACTCTGGGAGAACATGTCGCGGGCGCTGAATTTCAACGTCATGTTCTCGCAGCGCGGCCAGCTCGTCACCGCGCATTCCGCCGACCAGCTCGACGGCTTCAGCCACCGCGCCAACATCATGCGGCTGAACGGCATCGATGCCGACATCCTCGACCGCGACGAGGTGCGCCGTCTCGTGTCCTATCTCGATTTTTCCGACACCGCCCGCTTTCCGATCCATGGCGCCATCTTCCAGGGCCGGGCGGGCACGGCGCGCCACGACGCGGTCGCCTGGGGCTATGCGCGCGCCGCCGACGGCCATGGCGTCGACATTATCCAGAACTGCGAGGTGACAGGCTTCCTCCGCGACGGCGACAGGATCGTCGGCGTCGAAACGACGAAAGGCCGGATCGGCGCCGGCAAGGTCGGCCTCGCTGTTGCCGGTCATACATCCGTGCTCGGCGCCAAGGCCGGCCTGGAACTGCCGATCGAAAGCCACGTCTTGCAGGCCTTTGTCACCGAACCGCTGAAGCCGTTGGTGGACCATGTTGTCGCCTATGGCGCCGATCATTTCTACGTCAGCCAGTCGGACAAGGGCGGGCTGGTCTTCGGCGGCAATCTCGACGGCTACAATTCCTACGCCCAGCGCGGCAATCTGGGCGTCGTGCGCGAAGTGGCGGAGGCGGCGATCGCTCTGATGCCGTGCATTTCGCGCATCCGACTGCTGCGCCATTGGGGCGGCGTCATGGACATGACGCCCGATGCCAGCCCGATCATCTGCCCGACGCCGATCGAGGGGCTCTATCTCAACGGCGGCTGGTGCTATGGCGGCTTCAAGGCGACGCCGGCTTCCGGCTGGTGCTTCGCCCACACGATCGCCACCGGCAAGCCGCACCCGTTGATCGCAGCCTACGGGCTCGATCGTTTCCGCACCGGCCACACGCTCGACGAGGCTGGCGCCGGCCCCTCAGCCTGGCTGCAATAGGAGGCGCAAGACAATGCTGCGCATCGAATGCCCCTGCTGCGGTCTGCGCGACCATGACGAGTTCCGCTACGGCGGCGACGCTTCCGTCACGCGTCCGGCGCACGACGATCCCGATCCCGAGGCCTGGTACCGTTACGTCTATGTCAGGACAAATCCGGCTGGCCTGCACCGCGAGTTCTGGCAGCACGTGACCGGCTGCCGCCAATGGCTGGTGGTCGAACGCGACACGCGCAACCACGCCATCGCATCCGTCGATCTCGCCAGGCAATTGTCGGCCAGGAAATCACCCGCCAGGAAACCACCGGCATGAGTTCGAACCACAAGCGGTTGTCGATGGGCGGCCGTATCGATCGCGAGCAGCCGGTCGAGTTTACCTTCGACGGCCGGAGCCTGATCGGATATCGCGGCGACACGCTTGCCTCCGCGCTGCTCGCCAACGGCGTCACGCTGGTCGGGCGCAGCTTCAAGTATCATCGTCCACGCGGCATTTTTTCCGCCGGGGCCGAGGAGCCGAATGCACTGGTCACGCTTGCAACCGCAGGCAGGCGCCAGCCGAACCTGCCGGCGACGACGCTGGAACTCCAAGACGGCCTAGTCGCGGAGAGCCAGAACCGCTGGCCTTCGCTTGCCTTTGACGTGCAAAGCGTCAACGGCCTGTTGGCGCCGTTCCTGTCGGCCGGCTTCTACTACAAGACCTTCATGGGCCCGACGCGCCGCGCCTGGATGTTCTACGAGCACTTCATCCGCAAGGCGGCCGGGCTTGGCAGAGCCGGCACCGACCCTGATCCCGATCGCTACGACATCAGTCATGCCTTTGCCGATGTCGCAATCATCGGCGGCGGCCCAGCAGGATTGTCGGCGGCGCGTGCTGCCGCAGCGGCCGGCGCGCAGGTGGCGCTGATCGAACAGGATTTCCTGCTCGGCGGCCAGCTTCTGGCGGAAGCTTCCGACAGCGCTGCGGCCGCATGGCTGAGACAGGCCGAGGCCGAGCTGGAGAGCTCCGAAACCGTCGCCCTGATGAAGCGGACAACCGCTTTCGGCATCTATGACGGCAATGTCATCGGACTGATCGGGCAACGTGACCCAAGCAATCCGCAGCTGGCCGGCGAAGTGCTGCAGACATTGACCATGCTTCGCGCCCGCTCGATCGTTTTCGCCACCGGCGCCATCGAGCGGCCAATGATATTCTCCAACAACGACCGGCCCGGCGTCATGCTTGCCTCGGCCGCCCGGACCTACCTCAACCGTTTCGCCGTCCTGCCCGGCAAGAAAATAGTCGTCGCCACCAGCAATGACAGCGCCTGGCGCGCCGCCTTCGACTATGCCGCAGGCGGCGCAGAGGTGACGGTTGCCGATCTGCGTGCAACTCCGCCCGCCGCACTTGCCGCAGAAGCCGCACGGCTCGGCGTGGTGGTGCGGGCCGCAACGCGCATCGTCGACCTTAACGGCGGCCATGCCGTCAGGCGTGCAACGCTGAGCGGAGCGGACGGCCAGTCCGAGGCCGCCTGCGACCTGGTCTGCGTGTCCGGCAGCTGGTCGCCGACCGTGCATCTCACCTCGCACCTTGGCGTCAAACCTCAATATCGCGACGACATTGGCGGTTTCGTGCCGGGCGCGTTTCCGGCGGACCGGTTCGGCGCCGGCTCGATGATGGGAACTTATTCGACCGCCGGTGCCATCGAGGACGGTCATCGCGCCGGCACCGCGGCAGCATCATTCTGCAGCAAGTCGGCGCCGGTGCCTGCTCCGTCGAAACTCGATCTCGGCGAGACCGCCGCGGCCCCGCTTCGCGAGGCCCTGGCCGCTGGACGTGGAAAGGCCTTCGTCGATTTCCAGATGGACGTGACGACCGGGGATATCGAGCTCGCCCATCGCGAGGGCTATCAATCGGTCGAGCACCTGAAGCGCTACACCACGCTTGGCATGGGCACCGACCAGGGCAAGACCAGCAATTTTTCGGCGCTTGCCGCGATGGCGGCCCTGCGCAACACAACCATCCCCGAGACCGGCGCCACGACCTTTCGACCGCCCTATACGCCGGTCGCCATCGGTGCGCTTGCCGGACGCGCCATCGGCCATCATTTCAAGCCGATCCGCCGCACGCCGATGCACGACTGGCATATGGCGAACGGCGCCGAGATGCTGGAGGTCGGGCTCTGGATGCGGCCCTATTTCTACAGGCAATCCGGGCTCGACGTGAACGAAGCCTATGTCGCCGAAATGCGGAGTGTGCGCCAGGCCGCAGGCCTCATGGACATTTCCACCCTCGGCAAGATCGACGTCCAGGGCCCGGATGCCGCGATTTTCCTCGATCGCATCTACGCCAACGGCTTTGCCAAACTGCCGGTTGGCCGTGCGCGCTACGGCGTCATGCTGCGCGACGACGGCATCGTCTTCGACGACGGCACCACGACGCGGCTGGCCGAGAACCGGTTCTTCATGACCACCTCGACCGCCAAGGCCGCCGACGTGCTGTCGCGTCTTGAATTCCTGCTCGATACGGCCTGGCCGGGTTTGCGCGTAGCCGTGACCTCGGTGAGTGATGAATGGGCGGCGATGTCGGTTGCCGGACCGAAAAGCCGCGCAATTCTGAGTGCCGCGTTTCCCGCTCTCGATGTTTCCGACGCGGCACTTGCGCATATGGGATTGCTCGAAAGCGAATGGCGGGGCCGTGCGCTCCGCATCCTGCGCCTCAGTTATTCCGGCGAGCGCGCCTACGAAATCTATGTCGGCGCAACTGCCGGTGAACAGCTTTGGAGCCGCCTGCTCAAAGCAGGCAGGACGCTCGACCTGAAACCTTACGGCGTCGAGGCGCTCGGCGCGCTGCGCGTCGAAAAGGGCCATGTCGCCGGACCTGAAATCGATGGGCGCACGACGCTCGACGACCTTGGCCTCGGCCGCATGGCGGGCAAGCGTACCGGCTTCGTCGGCGACGTGCTAAGACGGCGCCCCGCCTTCCAGGCGCCCGACCGCCAGCGCCTGGTCGGGCTGGAATGCATCGAGGCCGGAAAACGCCTGCGCGGCGGCGCCATCCTGTTCCTGCCGGGCGAGAAGCCTTACGGCCACGGGCGCGGGCGCGTCACCTCCGTCACCTTCAGCCCCGAACGCGGCCACTATGTCGGGCTGGCCTTGCTTGCCGGCGATGTCGCCAGCGAAGGAAGCGAGGTCGTGGCCGTCTATCCGATGAAAGCCGAAACGGTCCGTGCCCGAATCGTTTCGCCGGTATTCCTCGATCCGCAGGGGGAACGACTGCATGGCTAGCACTATGTCTTCGCAGGAGTTCAGCCTGTCTGTGGCCGATTGTCCGCTCATCCAGGTTGAGGGCTGGGACGGGACGCTGAGGCAATTCGAAAAGAGCCTCTCGGCGTCGCTCGGCACGAAACTTCCCGCCTCGGTCGGAGAGACGGTTCGCCACAAGGGTCTCCTCGTCATCCGCGTCGCACCTCGCCGTCTCTGGCTGGCTCTCGACAACGGCGCGCAAGCACCTTCGCTTGCCGTCGATCCGGATCTCGGCTGTTCGGTTTCTCTCGACGAGGGTCGCGTGCGTTTCAGAATGGCTGGGGCCGACGTTGCGCCGGTCCTCTCCAGATGCATCACTGTCGACTGGCGCGCGCCGGCGGCCGCCCCGGGCCGCGCCGTGCTGACATCCTTGCACCATGTGCCCGTGCTGTTCCTGCGCACCGGCGAGACCGCGTGCGAACTCATCGTGCCGCGAAGTTTTTCGCAAAGCCTCTCGGACTGGATTGCTGACGCTGCGGGGTAGGGAAAGGACCAGGCGCGAACGCTCCCCTCAGGAGGAGCCACTCCACGGTCTCGCTCCTTGGATGATCTCTTGAGCACGCGCGGCAAAGCGACCGGCGAGCGGCCACTTGCCGGCCGCATCGGCCGACGCCGCGCTGCCTGCCCGCGCCCGGTCGGCGATGCCAACGAAGATTACCGCGAAACGGAACAGCGAAAAAACCAGGTGGAAGCGTTCCAGGGGCGCAGTGGGTACGGCATGCGCGAAATAATGGTCGAGGAATTCGCGCTGGCTCGGAATGCCGAGTGCAGCATGATCAAGACCGAGGATGCCGCCATATTCGTCCGGGTTCGAATGCCAGGTCATCGAGCAAAAGCCGAGATCGGCGAGCGGATGGCCGATCGTCGACAGCTCCCAATCGAGAATGCCCATCACCTCCGGCTTGCCGGGATGGAACAGCAGATTTCCGAGGCGGAAGTCGCCATGGGCGATCGACACGCGTCCATCATCCGTGGGCAGATGCTGCGGCAACCAGTCGGCGACCGCTTCGAGTGCCGGAATTCTGTCACTCGGCGATTCCCTGAGCTGCCGGGTCCAGCGGCCGATCTGGCGCTCGAAATAGTCGCCGGGCCGGCCGTAGTCGCCGAGACCGACCTCGTCGGGACGGACAGCATGCAGTTTGGCCATCGCTTCGGCCATGCCGTAATAGATGGCGCGTCGCTCCGCGGGTGAAAGGCCCGGCAGCGAACAGTCGTGGAAGACGCGACCATCCAGCCGCTCCATCAGGTAGAACGACGTGCCGAGCGGCTCGGCGCCGGCGTGAAAGAGCACCGGCCGCGGCACCGGCACGTTGGTCGCTGCGAGCGCTTCAAGCACGCGGAACTCGCGGTCGACGGCATGCGCCCCGCGCAGGATCGGCCCGGCCGGTTTCTTGCGCAGCACCATGCGATGCGCACCATAGTCGACGAAGTAGGTGGGGTTGGACTGCCCGCCGCCGATCCGCTCGAGCGTCATTGCGGCATCGCCGAAGCGGTTCGCGAGAAAGCCCTTCAATGCAGCAGGATCGAAATCCGCATTCAACGGCATCTTTTCCTCCTGAGATGCCACCCCGCGTCCGCTATGCCTCGCCTTCGACGGTCCAGCGCCAGAAGCCCCTCTCCTCGTCGTTGAGGAAACGGTTCAGCACCATCTTGTGGACCTCATCGGCGCCGTCGACCAACCGCGCCTGGCGCGCATAGCGGTAGATCCATTCGAGCACCGTGTCCTTCGAATAGCCTCGCGCGCCATTGATCTGGATCGCCACATCGGCCGCGTCATGCAGCACATTGGCGACCTGGACCTTGGCCATCGATACTTCTTTGCGGGCAAAGCCGCCGCGGTCCAGCTCCCACGCAGCCTTCATCACCAGGATGCGGCCGATCTCGATGCGCATGGCGAGGTCGCCGAGCTTCAGCTGGACGCTTTCGCGGTCGGCGAGGCGCTGGCCGAAACCATGGCGCTCGGCAGCATAGGCGCGCGCGATCTCAACGCAGCGCTTGGACAATCCAAGCCAGCGCATGCAGTGGGTAAGCCGCGCCGGGCCGAGCCGCACCTGCGTCACCTTCATGCCCCTGCCCTCGCCAACCAGCATGTCTTCGACAGGGATTTCGAGCCCCTCGAATTCCAGCTCGCAATGCCCGCCATGCTCCTCCGGGCCCATGATCTCGATTCGGCGCATGATGCGCCAGCCCGGCTGGTCCTTGTGGAACATCAGAGCCGACAGACCATGGCGCGGATCGTCCGAGGTTCGCGCGATCAGAATGAAATGGCTGGCCTCCTCGGCGCCGGTGATGAACCATTTGCGGCCGGTCACCACATATTTGTCGCCGCGCCGTTCAGCACGCGTCATGATCATCGCAGGGTCCGAGCCGCCGCCGGGATGCGGTTCGGTCATGGCAAAGGCCGAGCGCACCTTGCCCTCGATGATCGGCTGCAGCCATTTTTCCTTCTGCGCCGGCGTGCCGAGCGCCTCGAGCACCATCATGTTGCCATCATCGGGCGCTGCCGAATTGAACACCACGGGTCCGAAGATCGACCGGTTCATCTCCTCATAGCAAACCGCAATATCCATCTTGCCGAGACCGGCGCCGCCGGTTTCCAGCTTGAGCTGCAGGCACCACAGGCCCGCCATACGCGCCTTGGCGCGAAGCGTCTCCAGCAGCGGCAAGGCGATATTTCCATGTGCGTCATAGGACGTCTTGTCGGCCTCGAGCGGCAGGATCTCACGCTCGACGAAATCGGCAATGCGGACGCGGTAATCTTCGGTGCGGGCGGGAATGTCGAAATTCATGGACAAACTCCCAGCGATGAAACGAGGTGGCCACCATCGATGGACGAGATCGCCGAAAAGCATCGGGTCCATATCTGAAATCGAGCGCGCGCTCGTTTTCCTTATTCGCCTCTATCCTCTTTTGCAGCTGCCGTCATCTGGCGAAGCGTGGTTCCGCCACGCCCTTGATGCCAAGGCCGGTTATCGCGAACAGGCTGCCGCGCAGGACGCCATCGCCGGGGAGGCCCGGTAACGACCACCACGACTTCGATCTTCATGCCGTCCTCCTCTGTTGGCACCGTGCGGCGACAGGCGAGCCGCCTCAGAACGCGACCTTGTCGCCGCCCTTCAGTGACAGGATCTCGCGCGCCTCGTCGGGCGTCGCCACTTCCATGCCAAGCCCCTCGATGATCTTGCGGGCAAGCACCACCTGCTCCGCGTTCGATTTGGCTAGCTTGCCCTTGCCGGCCCAAAGACTGTCTTCGAGCCCGACGCGGATGTTGCCGCCAAGCGCTGCCGATTGCGCGGCGATGCGCAACTGGCTGGCGCCGGCACCGAGCACCGACCAGCGGAACTGGTCGCCGAACAGCCGGTCGGCCGTACGCTTCATATGGGCGACATCTTCGGGATGGGTGCCGATGCCGCCAAGCAGACCGAACACCGACTGCACGAAGAACGGCGGCTTGACCAGCCCGCGATCGGCGAAGTGCGAGAGATTGTAGAGATGGGCGATGTCGTAGCACTCGAACTCGAAGCGCGTGCCGTTGTCGTAGCAGGTCGCAAGGATGTATTCGATGTCCTTGAACGAGTTGCGGAAGACCAGGTCACGCGTCGCTTCCAGATGCGGCCTTTCCCAGTCAAACTTGAAAGTCTCGTATTTGTCGACGAGGTGATAGAGCCCGAAATTGATCGAGCCCATGTTGAGCGAGGCGACCTCAGGCTTGAACTCGGCGGCCGGGCGCACGCGTTCCTCGACCTTCATGTAGGGACTGCCGCCAGTGGTGATATTGATGGCGGCATTGGTGGCCTGCTTGATGCGCGGCAGGAAGCGGGCGAAGGCCGCCGGCGTCTGGTCGGGCTTGCCGGTCTCGGGGTCGCGGGCATGCAGGTGCAGGATCGCCGCGCCTGCCTCAGCCGCCGCGATCGCCTCGGACGCGATCTGGTCCGGCGTGATCGGCAGATAGGGCGACATGGTCGGTGTGTGGATCGCCCCGGTCACCGCACAGGTGATGATCACCTTGCCTTTGGTCTGCTGGGCGGGCTTGCGGCTTGTTTCCGTCATCTTCCAAACTCCTGATCCGATTTTTTCTTGTGCGTGGCCAGCGCCATCAGCCGGCGGTCGCGCCAAACCTGCCGTTCGCCGAGTTCTTCCCGCGGCAGCCGCTTGCGGCGGTCGGCCTCCACCGTCTCGATGACTTCGCCGGCCCAGTCGACGCGGCGCAGCATCTGCGGAAAAATGTTGGCATAGATCGATTGATAGCGCTCGACATAGTCGCGTACACCGCCCGGCGCATTAAGGTCGATCGTTTCGAACGGACCCATGAACGACCAGCGCAGCGCCAGCCCGTCGCGAATGCCGATATCGACATCCTCGACGCTGGCATAGCCGTCGGCGACAAGTCGAAAAGCCTCCTCCAGCAGCGCGCCCTGCAGGCGGTTCATGATGAAGCCGTCGAGCTCGTGCTTCATCACCAGCGGCGCGTGGCCCGCATCGACGAGGAAGGCGCGGGTCCTTTCGACCGTTTCGGAAGACGTCCATGGCGCCGGCACGACTTCCGCGGCCGGGATGAGGTAGGGCGGATTGATCGGATGCACGACCAGGCAGCGGTGCCGCCCTTGCAGATGGTCGGTGAATTTCGACGGCAGCAACGCTGAGGTGGAACTGGCGATCACCGCTTGCGGAGCGGCCATTGCATCGATCTGCGAGAAAACCTCGCGCTTCACCTCGAGGTTTTCGGGCGTGTTCTCCTGGATATGGACCGCATCGGCCAGCGCTTCTTCGAGCTCCGCAACGACGGCAATGCGACCAAGCACGACGTCGATTGCCTGCCCCCGCAGCAGATCATTCGCGGCGAGGTCGCCGAGCACGCCGGCGATGTAATCGTGCGCACCTTCGGTCGCGGCCGGCGACTGGTCCCACATCCGCACATCGTGGCCGGCGCGGGCAAAACTGATCGCCCAGGCCCGCCCGATGAACCCGCTGCCTACAATCGCTACTTTCACCATGGTCGGGCTCCTCAAAGGGTTTCGACATTACCGTCGACGCCGAGCGACTGGCCGGAGATGTTGATCGCCGCATCGGACAACAAGAAAGCGACCATCGCGGCGACGTCATAGGGGCTGGTCATGCGGCGCAGCGAGATGTTGTGGAGATAGCGCTCCGTCATCTCCTCGTTCGACACACCGAGCTGTCTGGCCCGGTCGGCGATAACCTTGTCGATGCGTGGTCCCTCGATGATGCCGGGCAGGATGGCGTTGACCCTGATGCCGTGCGGTCCGAGTTCCTTGGCAAGGCTTTGCGTGAAACCGATGACGCCGAACTTGGCCGCCGAATAGGGGGTGCGGAAAGCGTAGCCATGGCGGCCGGCGGCGGACGACATCGAGACGATCGAGCCGCCGCCCGCCGCCTTGATCAGCGGCACGGCACGCCTGGCGCAGAGGAACTGGCCGGTCAGGCAGATGTCGATGCAGCGCCGCCACTCCGCCGGATCGATTTCGTCGACGCCGCCGGTCGGCCCGGCGATGCCGGCATTGTTGATCAGCGCGTCGAGGCCGCCGAGCTTTTCCTTCACCGTCTCGAACAGCCGGTCGACGTCGTCGTCGCGCGAGACATCGGCCTTGACCGCGGCGACCAGGGCGATCCTGTCCGGAGCAGCAGACAGCGCCTCGTCGGAGACGTCGCAAACGACGATGCGCGCGCCGAGCCGCGACAGCGTTTCTGCAATGGCCAGGCCGATGCCGCCGGCGCCTGCCGTCACCAGCACGCGCTGCCCGTTCAGCCCGGTCAGAAAATCATCCGCCGATGTCGGCGCCCCTTTGCTCATCGTGTATCCCTTCTCATTGCAGCCGCCGTTCGCGCAGCGCCATGACAGCGCCCAGAACGACCAAGCCGTACAATATTGCCCCTGAAATTGTGACGAAAGCACTGCCCTCTGCGAGGGCGACGGACGATTCCGTAATGCGAAATTTCTGCTTCAGCTATCGCGAAGACTCTGTTGCGCAATTCGCCAGGCCTGCTCCACATGCCGCCGGGCCGCGGCTTCGGCGGCATCGCCGTTGCGCGACTTGATCGCGTTCATAATGTCGGTCATTTCGGCAATTGCGGCATCGCGGCGATTCTCCGAAGCGATGGTCATGGAACGCAGCTGGTTGATGCGGACGTTCAGACCCTGGACGATCTCCCAGGCGATGCGCTTGTCGGCGGCATCGAAAAGCACCTCGTAGAATTTTGTGGTCGCCCGCATCACCTCGATCGGATTGGCTGATGCCCACGCCTTGAGCAGCACATCGAACGCGCGCTCAAGCGCGGCGATCTGGCCCTCAGTCGCCGTCAGCGCGCAGGCGCGCGCCGCGATGCCCTCCATCAGAGCGCGCAATTCATAAATCTCGTCGGTGCGGCTGAGATCAGGCCTGGCCACCGCGGGTCCGTGACCTGGAATCATTTGGACCAGGCCCTCAGTCTCCAACTGCCGCAGAACTTCGCGCACTACCGAGCGGCTGACGCCGAGTTGGTCGCAAAGCGGCCGCTCGACCAACCGTTCGCCAGGCTGGAAGTGAAACCCCATGATCGCGTCGCGCATGCGCTCCAGCGCCAGCGTTCTCAGCGTCTTGGCGGATCGTTCGATCCTCAGTGTGTCGTCGGCCAATTCATATACTCCCAGCATCCGCAAGAAACAGATTCGACGATCCGTTGACAAGGGATTTGGTCTTCAATAGTATGGTATACCATAAGACAGCTAGGCAAAAGCGGAACTTTTCCGGATGCCTCAGCCGACCGACACCGAGGACTCGATGAAGCCGGCCATTCGAAAGATCGTCACCCATGTCGAGAACACGCTAATCGAAGGCGGCAAGGCGGCCCCCCGGCCGCTGCGCCTGATCGGCGTGGCGGCGGTGCTCGACAACCCCTGGGCCGGGCGCGGTTTCACCGAGGACCTTTCGCCCGAGATCCGCGCCTATGCGCCGGTTCTGGGGGAGATGCTGACCCATGAAATCCTCGCAGTTGCCGGATCCGGCGAAGCGATCGAAGGCTACGGCAAGGCCGCAATCTGCGGCACATCAGGCGAGATCGAGCATGCCTCGGCGCTCATCCACACGCTGCATTTCGGCAACCACTATCGGCGTGCCGTCGGCGCCAAGACCTATCTTGCCTTCACCAACCTGCGCGGCGGGCCGAACACGCCGATCACGATCCCGCTCATGGACAAGAACGATGAAGGCCGACGTTCGCACTACCTGACGGTGCACTTCCAGATCGGCGACGCGCCGGCGCCGGACGAGTTGGTGGTGGCGCTTGGCGCCTCGATCGGCGGACGACCGCATCATCGCATCGGCGACCGCTACCAGGATCTCAAGGAGGTCGGCGACCTGCATGGCTGAGCTGACGGACCGTGGCTGGCATCGCGGAACGGCGCCTGACGGCACCGGTTTCATCCGTGCCGGATCCGGCGCGCCGGTCCTTCTCATCCACGGTGTCGGCATGAACGCGGCGATCTGGGCACCCCAGATCGGGCTGATGAAAAACAGATGGGATGTGATCGCGTTCGACATCCTGGGACACGGCCAGTCGCCGTTGCCGCCCGAGGACGCCAGCCTTGCCGATTATGCCGGACAGGCAATTCGGCTTCTCGATCACCTTGGCCTGGATGCCGTCTCGATCGTTGGCCATTCAATGGGGGCGCTGGTCGGGCAGGAAATCGCTCTCAATGCACCCGAACGGGTTCGTAGCCTCGTCTCGCTCAATGCGGTTTTTCGCCGCCCGGCGGAGCTTTCGCAGGCAGTGCGCGAGCGCGCCGCCGAACTGAATGGCGCGGAAAACCCGTCGGGGACGGACGCAACGATCGCGCGCTGGTTCGGCAACCCGGTCCCCGACAGCCTGGCCGAGGCGGCAAGGATGACGCGCGTGGCACTGCAAAGCGTCAACTCCGAGGGCTATGCGCGCACCTATCGACTTTTCGCCCATGCCGATGCGGCGCATGGCGATCGTCTTTCCGGTCTCGCAATGCCGGCCCTGTTCATGACCGGCTCGCAGGACAGGAATTCCTCGCCTGCGATGTCGGCGGCGATGGCACGCCTCGCGCCGCGCGGTCGCTGCGTCGTTCTGGAGGGCGAACGACATATGATGGCCGTAGCCTCGCCTGACGTGGTCACACGGCGCATTGTCGATTTTCTCGAGAGCAACGACGGCGCAAGCACATCGGCGCGACCGGCAATGGACACAGCCTTCGACGCGGGCGAATTCAGGCGGGCGCTCGGTTCCTTCCTGACCGGCGTTACAATCGTCACCGCGATCGGGCCGGAAGGAGAGCCTCGAGGCTTCACCGCCAATTCGTTTACATCCGTTTCGCTCGATCCGCCGCTTGTGCTGGTCTGCATCGCCAAGAAAGCGCTGGGTCATCCGGTGTTTTCGACCTCGAAATGCTTTGCCGTCAACGTGCTCTCGGAGGAACAGCGAGCCGCGTCCGGCGTCTTCGCTTCGAAATCGCAGGACAAGTTCTCGGCTGTCGAGTGGCGCTTCGGCCCGACCGGCAGCCCGCTGCTCGCTGGATCGGTGGCGACGTTCGACTGTGACATGGAGCAATTGGTCGATGCCGGCGACCATTCGATCCTCATCGGCCGCGTTCGCGAATTCTCCCACAATTCATCGCAGCCCCTCGGCTATTGCCGTGGCGCCTACGTCTCGCCCGGCCTCAGCCAGGAAGCACTGGCGGCCGCGCCGCCCGACATGCAGGTCGGCGCCATCCTCGAAGATGAAGGCCGCGTGCTGTTCCTCGAAACCGCCGACGGCTTTTTCGAACTGCCGGCGGGCCGAGGGCTCGGGGCACCCGGCGACACGCGAAGCCTTAAGGGACGCCTCGCTGCGAAAGCCATCGAGGCTCATCTCGGATTCCTGTTTGCGGTCTGGGACGACGCCGCAAGCCCATCGCGAACGCATGTCTACTACCGCGGCACGGTAGCCGCGCCCCACTCCAGCGATCGCCAGGTCCGGCTCGTCGACATCGACAGGATTGCCGGACTGAACATCGCCGACGCTGCCGTGCGCTCGATGCTCGCCCGCTATGTTCGCGAATGTCGGGAGGATGCGTTTGGAGTCTATGTCGGCAACGAGGTCGAAGGTGAAGTCCGTCCGCTCGCCAAGCCGGTAGCAATCAACACTTCCAGTCCGGGTCAACAGATATGAAGTTCTCGCTCTTCGTCCATATGGAACGCTCGGACCCGGCAAAGCCGCATGCCGACCTCATCGGTGAGCTTGAGGAACTGGTCGTGATGGCCGAGGCGGCAGGCTTCGAGACGGCCTGGATCGGCGAACACCACGGCATGGAGTTCACCATCTCGCCAAACCCGTTCATCAACATCGCCTATCTCGGCGCCAGGACGAAGCGCATCCGGCTCGGCACAGGAACCGTCATCGCGCCGTTCTGGCATCCGATCAAGCTCGCCGGCGAGGCAGCCATGACCGATGTCGTCACCGGCGGCCGGCTCGACATCGGCATCGCCCGCGGCGCCTACAGTTACGAGTACCAACGCCTGTTCCCTGGGCTCGACGCCTGGGGCGCGGGCCAGCGCATGCGCGAGATCATCCCGGCCATCAAGGGCCTCTGGGAAGGCGATTTCGAGATGTCCGGCGAATTCTGGTCGTTTCCCTCGACCACCTCGTCGCCCAAGCCGGTGCAAAAGCCGCACCCGCCGATCTGGGTGGCGGCGCGCGATCCGAACTCGCACGACTTCGCCGTCTCCAACGGCTGCAACGTCCAGGTGACGCCGCTCGCCTCCGGCGACGACGAAGTAACCAGCCTGATGGAGCGCTTCAACGCGGCGTGCGCGGCGCATCCCGACATGGCCCGCCCCGAGATCATGCTGCTGATGCACACATTCGTTGCCGAAGACGCCGCCGATGCGGAGCAACTGACGAGGGACCTGTCGCTGTTCTACTGCCAGTTCGGCGCGTGGTTCCAGAACAAGAAGCCGGTTCGCCAAGGCATATTGGAAGCGCTCTCCGACGACGAGATCGCAGCCATGCCGCAATATGCGCCGGACAAAATCCGACAGAACCTGGTCATCGGCGAAGCCGAAGAGGTGATCAACCGGCTTAAGGCATATGAGGCGCTCGGCTATGACCAGTACTCGATCTGGATCGACAGCGGTCTGCCGCACGCGCGCAAGAAGAAGTCGCTGCAGCTGTTCGTCGACAAGGTGATGCCGGCCTTCGGGCATGGGAGGCCGCAATGACCCTTGTGGCCTTCAGCAACTTCATAGATGGGGCGTTCGATACGCCGACAGCCACCTTCGAAAGCATCGAGCCATCAACCGGAGCGCCCTGGGCGACGATGCCCGCCGCAACCGAGGCCGATGTCGACCGCGCCGTCGAGGCGGCGCACCGGACGCTGCACTCGGCCGCGTGGGCCTCGCTGACGGCGACGGCGCGCGGCAAGCTGCTGGTGCGCCTCGGCGACCTGGTCGTCGCCAATGCCGGCCGCCTGGCCGAACTGGAAACGCGCGACACCGGCAAGATCATCCGCGAGACCCGCGCCCAGATCGCCTATGTCGGCGACTATTATCGCTACTATGGCGGGCTTGCCGACAAGCATGAAGGCTCGCATGTGCCGATCGACAAGGCCGATATGGACGTCACCATCCGACGCGAGCCGATCGGCGTCGTCGCTGCCGTCGTGCCGTGGAATTCGCAGCTCTTCCTTTCGGCCGTCAAGCTCGGCCCGGCGCTGGCCGCCGGCTGCACGGTCGTCCTGAAAGCCTCGGAGGACGGTCCAGCGCCGCTGCTGGCCTTCGCCGAACTCGTTCATGAGGCCGGATTTCCCGCCGGAAGCGTCAACATACTGACCGGGTTCGGACACGATTGCGGCCGGCGCCTGACAAGTCATCCGCTGGTTTCACGCGTCGCCTTCACCGGCGGACCTTCGACCGCTCGCGCTATCGTCCGCAACACGGCGGAAAATCTCGCCTATACGACGCTGGAGCTGGGCGGGAAAAGTCCGGTTGTCGTTTTCGCCGACGCCGACTTGGACAGCGCGGCCAACGCGGTGGTGGCCGGGATTTTCGCAGCGTCTGGACAAAGCTGCGTCGCCGGCTCCCGGCTGCTTGTCGAGCGTTCGATAAAGGCCGAGTTCCTGGACAGGCTGAAGCACAAGGCCGAGGCCATCAAAATTGGTGATCCGCAGGATCCAGCCACCGAAATGGGGCCATTGGCAACGCCACGCCAACGGGAATGGATCGAGACGATCGTTGCCGAAAGCCTTGCCAATGGCGGGACGTTGGTCACCGGCGGAAAAAGGCCCGACAATCATCCGCACGGCTTCTACTACGCACCGACCATCATCGATGCCGAGGATTCAGCGCTGCCCTGCGTGCGCGAGGAATTGTTCGGTCCGGTGCTCAGCGTTCTCACCTTCGACACGGAAGCCGAAGCCCTGGCGCTTGCCAACGATACGCCGTTCGGCCTCGCTTCGGGCGTGTTCACCACCAATCTCGCCAAGGCGCACCGCATGGCGCGCGACATCCATGCCGGCATCGTCTGGGTCAACACATACCGCGCCGTTTCGCCGCTCGTGCCGTTCGGCGGCTATGGTCAGTCGGGGTTCGGCCGCGAGGGCGGGCTCGACGCCATCCGCGACTACACGCGCTCGAAGTCGGTGTGGATACGCGTATCCGACGAGCCGATCCCGGATCCGTTCGTCATGCGATGAGGCAGCGTCAACGCGCAATTTCACAAAAACAAGAAAGCAACCAACAGAGGAGAATGAGATGAAACTGATTTTGACCGGCATTTTGGCCGCACTCCTGGCAGCCACTGCCGCACACGCCGATGAAATGGTGTTCACCAGCTGGGGCGGAACCACCCAGGAGGCGCAGACCAAATCCTGGGCTGCTCCGTTCGAAGCCAGTTCCGGCATCAAGGTCCTGCAGGATGGCCCGACCGACTACGGCAAGCTGAAGGCCATGGTGGAAGGCGGCAGCGTCGCCTGGGACGTCGTCGATGTCGAAATGGATTTCGCCATCAAAGCGGCCAAGGACGGCCTGCTCGAGCCGATCGATTTCAACGTCGTGGCGAAGGCCGATCTCGATCCTCGCTTCACCACCGAGCATGCGGTCGGCAGCTTCTACTACTCCTTCGTTCTAGCCTGGAACAAAGGCGCGGTGCCGGGCGAACCGGCGGGCTGGGCCGACATGTTCGACCTGACGAAATTTCCCGGCAAGCGCACTTTTTACAAATGGTCGGCGCCGGGCGTCATCGAAATCGCGCTGCTGGCCGACGGCGTGCCGGCGGACAAGCTCTATCCGCTCGACCTCGACCGGGCGTTCAAGAAACTCGACACGATCAAATCGGAAATCGTCTGGTGGGACAGCGGCGCGCAGTCGCAACAGCTGATCGCTTCCGGTGAAGCAGCGTTCGGGCAGCTCTGGAACGGGCGTGTCTTCGCCCTCGAGCAGGACGGCGCCGACGTCGGCGTATCCTGGAAACAGAACATGACTGCCGCCGACGTGCTCGTCATCCCCAAGGGGTCGAAGAACAAGGCGAGCGCCATGAAATTCCTGGCCGCTGCGACAAGCGCGAAAAGCCAGGCGATGTTTGCTGAAGCAAGCGGCTACGCCCCCATCAACACGGCAGCCAAGGCCGAAATGCCGGCCGATGTCGTCAAGTCGCTGCCGGACGCCTATGTCGACGGGCAGATCAACCTCGACATGAACTACTGGGCTGAAAACCGCGACAAGATCGCCGAGCGCTGGTACGCCTGGCAGGCCAAATAGAAGCCGACCTCACCCATGAACCGGCGGGGCGTCGCTAGGCGTCCCGCCTGAGCTGCCGGGATCATCGCCATGTCGGGCAATTTGCTTCATCGACAGCCAATCCTCCGAAGGCCCGACGGTATCGGCGGCGCCTTGCCGGCGCTGACCCTCATCACCCTGTTCTTCGTGGTGCCGGTGGTTGCGCTGCTGTTGCGCAGCGTGACCGAACCGGTGCCGGGCCTCCAGAACTACGCCACCCTGTTTGGCGACGGCACCTATGCGCGGGTCTTCTTCAACACCTTTCTGGTCGCCACCGTCGTCACCGCCGTAACCGTGGTCGTGGCGTTTCCGGTCGCCTGGATGCTGGCGATCATGCCGCCTGCCCTCGGCTCGATCGTCTTCGGCATCATCATCCTGTCGATGTGGACCAATCTGCTCACCCGCACCTATGCCTGGATGGTGCTGCTCCAACGCACCGGCGTCATCAATCGGACGCTGATGGATATCGGCCTGATCAGCGAGCCGCTGCCGCTGATCAACAACCTGACCGGCGTCACCATCGGCATGGTCTACATCATGCTGCCCTTCATGATACTGCCACTGGTCGGAACGCTGCGCGCCATCGATCCGATGACGCTGCGCGCCGCCGCTCTGTGCGGTGCGAGCCCCTTCGACGCCTTCCGCCGCATTCTGCTGCCCTTGTCGCTTCCCGGAATCGCTGCAGGCGGCCTGATGGTTTTCGTCATGTCGCTCGGCTATTTCGTGACACCGACGCTGCTCGGCGGCACCTCCAACATGATGCTCGCCGCAATGATTGCCCAGATGATCCAGTCCTTGCTCAACTGGGGGCTCGGAAGTGCGGCGGCTTTCATCCTGCTTTTGGTCACCATGGCGCTCTACGCGCTGCAACTGCGTCTCGTCGGCGCCAAGCGCATGACACGAGGCATCTGAGATGCTGCTCGACTACGACCGGCTCGGCTGGCTGCGTGCAGCACTTCTGGGTTTCACCGGCCTGGTCGCGGCGTTTCTACTGCTGCCGGTGGTTTTCATCGTGCTTCTGTCGTTCGGGTCGTCGCGGTGGCTGGCTTTTCCGCCACCAAGCTGGACGCTGAAATGGTATGAGGAGCTCTTCGCCGATCCGGCCTGGCTCGAAGCGGCGCTGACCAGCGCGCGCATTGCCACCATGGCCGCGATTCTTGCCGTCGTCATCGGGCTGCTGGCTTCTTTCGCGCTGGTCAGGGGACAGTTTCGCGGGCGCAATACGCTTCGCGGCCTGCTGCTGACGCCAATGGTGCTGCCGGTTGTCGTCTTCGCCATCGCCATCTATGCATTCTTCCTGCGGATCGGGCTCGGCGGCACCACGGTAGGCTTCGTCATCGCCCATACGGTCCTGGCACTGCCCTTCGCCATCATTCCGATCACTGCGGCACTCGAAGGTTTCGACAAATCCATCGAGGATGCGGCGATCGTCTGCGGCGCGAGCCCCTTCGAGGCAAAACTCCGGGTCACCTTGCCGGCGATCAAGATCGGGATTTTTTCGGCGGCGATCTTTGCCTTCCTCGCCTCATGGGACGAGGTGGTGGTCGCAATCTTCATGGCAAGCCCCACCTTGCAGACCTTGCCGGTCAAGATCTGGGGCAGCCTGCGCCAGGATCTCAGCCCGGTCATCGCTGCGGCCTCCAGCCTTCTCGTTCTTCTGACGCTGAGCCTGATGATCGTAACCGCACTCATTCGGCGGAAATTGTCGAAATGACCGAACCGTTCCTCTCCATTCGCGACCTGCGCAAGGCGTTCGGCAGCTTCGTCGCCGTACACGATGTCACCATCGACATACCCAAGGGCGAGTTCCTGACCTTTCTCGGCCCTTCCGGTTCTGGCAAATCGACGACGCTTTATGCGATCGCCGGCTTTCAGCACCCGACATCCGGCGACGTTCTTCTCGAAGGCAGGTCGCTGCTGTCGGTGCCGTCGCACAAGCGCAATATCGGTATGGTGTTCCAGCGCTACACGCTGTTCCAGCATCTCACCGTCGCCGAGAACGTTGCCTTTCCGTTGCGCGTGCGCCGCCGTCCGGACGCAGAGGTGAACCGAAAAGTCGCCGAGATGCTGTCGCTGGTACGGCTCGAGAGTTTCGGCGGCCGATATCCTGGCGCGCTTTCCGGCGGACAGCAGCAGCGCGTGGCGCTTGCCAGGGCGCTGGCCTACGATCCGCCGATCCTCCTGATGGACGAGCCGCTTTCGGCGCTCGACAAGAAGCTGCGCGAGGAGATCCAGGCCGAGATACGACGCATCCATCGCGAAACCGGCGTAACGATCCTTTACGTCACCCACGATCAGGACGAGGCCCTGCATCTTTCGGATCGCATCGCCCTGTTTCGGGACGGGCGCATCGAGCAGATCGGCACCGGTGAGGACCTCTATCTGAGACCTGCGAGCGAATTTGTAGCCAGTTTTATCGGAAATTCCAATTTCCTGCCGGCCGAGCATCTTGAAACCGTCGACGGCGCCGCCACGATCCGCCTCGCCGATGGCTCGGTCGTCTCCGGCGTGAGGATCGATCAGGAGTTCAGCCAAGGCCAGAAAACCCGGCTGATGGTGCGGCCGGAAGCGTTTCGGCTGAGACCCGGCGCGGCCACGGCCGGGCTTGCGGTCGAATTCATCGACACCGCCTTCTTCGGCGAGCGGCGGCGCGTCATCGCGCGCACGGCCGCCGGCCAGGAGATCGACGTCAGGCCGACATCCGACATGGCGCAACCAAAGGAAGGCATCGCCTCGAGCAGACAGATTTTTTTCGATCCCGCCGCCGCATTTCTGTTTCCCGCCTGACAGTCGACCGTTTGACCTCAGCGCGGCGGATCAGCCGGCGCCTCGATGGTGACGCCGTATTTGGCGGCGATGGCCACGACCTTTGCCATCTCTGGCGTGCCGGCGGCGGTCGCGGCGTCCATTTGCGCGAACATCTGATCAAGGCCGCAACTCGGCGCGCAGAAGACGAGCACGCGAGCTGGCTTGTCGGCGTCATTGCGGATGGCGTGGCGCCGGCCGCGTGCGCCGAAGAAGAAACCGCCGGGCGCAACGCGACGGGGCGCGGACTCGCCCTCGAATTCGATGACGAGTTCGCCGCTCAGCACATAGAAGCCTTCATCCTCTCGGGCATGGATGTGCGGTGGCGTTGCCGCGCCCGGCGGAACCATGGACTCCCAGAGCGAGAAGGACCCGGCGGTCTCGGCGCCGGTGGCCTTGTAGATATGGGTGATACCCAAAACGTTGAGCGTCGAGCCGGCCGCCGGCTCGCGCACGAACGCTTCGGCCGCTGCAGCTTTTGCATTCATCGTCGATCTCCTTCGTGGTTCGGGTCGCTCACCAGAAGATAGGCCTTGCCGGCAAAATCGGCGAGGTACGAGTGGCCGTGGGCAGCAATTTTCGCAGCAGCAATGCGGAGATGCTGCGGTTGCCGCGCCCGACGGCATCGGCTGGGCGGCGGCTTGAAATTTCCTCGGTCTCGCCCACGTACTGAAGCTACGCTGGCGTTACGCTGGCTCTCACTCGCGATAGCTGGAGCACCCGATGCCGACCCGCCGCTATGCCATCCTTGAAGCGCCGTCCTCGCTGGGTCTGGCGACCGACGGCGTTGAAGCCTTGCCCGGTCGGCTGCTGGAACTGGGCCTCGCCGATCGTATCGATGCGCGCCGCGCCGGGCGGCTGGCGGTCCCGCCGAAAGACCCGAAGCCCGACCCTGCCACCCTGACGCTGAATGCCAAGGCGATCGCGGCGTGGTCGCCCAAGCTCGCCGACGCCGTGGAGGAGGTGCTGCACGCCCGCGAATTCCCGGTGGTGCTGGGCGGCGACTGTACGATCCTGCTGGGTCCGATGCTCGCGCTGCGCCGGCGCGGCCGCTATGGCCTGTTCTTCATCGACGGCCACGCCGATTTCTTCCAGCCGGAAGCGGAGCCCAACAGCGAAGGCGCGTCGATGGAGCTGGCCTTCGTCACCGGCTACGGGCCGACGCTGCTGACCGACCTAGAGGGCCGCCGCCCGTTGGTTCGTTCCGAGGACACTGTCGTCTTCGCGTATCGCGACCACGAGGACCAGGCCGAATACGGCAGCCAGCCTTTGCCAGCAGAGCTCATGGCTTACGATCTGCACGCCATCCGCCGCCTGGGCGTCGAAGCCGCCGCCCGGGCCGCCGTTGGCCACCTGACGCGGGCGGAACTCGACGGCTTCTTCATCCATCTCGACGCCGATTGTCTCGACGATGCGATCATGCCGGCGGTCGATTTCCGCATACCGGGCGGGCTGTCTTGGGACGAACTGTCGGCGGCACTCCGCATCATCCTGGCGAGCGGCAAGGCGGTCGGGATCGAGGTCACCATCTACAATCCGCGCCTCGACGAGGACGGCAGCGCCGGCCGTGGCCTCGCTGATGTCCTGGCCGCAGCTCTCGGCACAGCCGCGCCCGCTTGAGCGGACGGGAGCAATCCTGACCGTTGTGCTTCGACTTCGCCGCCACACGCAACGACCTGTCCCCTCCCCCAACGAGAATCCCGCGCCTTACCCGCCGCCCGGATGATGGCAAGCAACCAGGCGACCGTCGCCCGTGCTCTGCAGCAGCGGACGTTCGTTGCGGCACATGGAAGTGGCAGCCGGGCAGCGGGTGTGAAACCGGCAGCCGGAGGGTGGGTTCATCGGGCTCGGCAAGTCACCCTTCAGGACAAGCCGCTCGCGTCGTGCCCTATCGATACTGGGTATCGGCACCGCGGAACGGAGTGCCGTGGTGTAGTGGTGCCTGGGCGCCGCAAAGACCAGATCGGTCGGCCCGCTCTCCACGACCGATCCCAGATACATGACGGCCACGCGCGTCGAAATCTGGCGCACCACGGATAGATCATGGGCGATGAATACATAGGTCAGGTTGAACTCCTCGCGCAGATCGGCCAGCAGATTGACGATCTGGGCCTGGATCGAAACGTCGAGCGCCGAGACCGGCTCGTCGGCCACGATCAGCCTTGGCCGGAGCGCCAGCGCGCGAGCAATGCCGATCCGCTGGCGCTGGCCGCCCGAGAATTCGTGGGGATAGCGCGACGCGTGCTCGGGGGACAATTCGACCCGGCGCAGAAGCTCGGCGACGCGGTCCGTCATTTCCGATGCCGAGAGGCGCTCATGGATGCGGAACGGATCGGCCAGCAGATCGCCGACCCGCCGACGTGGATTGAGCGAGGCGCTCGGATCCTGAAAGACCATCTGCATCTGTCGCCGCAACGGACGGAGCTGACGCTGGGACGCGTCGGCAATGTCGCGGCCCTCGAACTCCAGAGAACCGGAGGTGATATCGGTCAGACGCACCAGGCATCGGCCAAGGGTGGATTTACCGCAACCTGACTCCCCGACGATGCCAAGCGTTTCCCCGGGCCAGATGTCGAGCGATACCGTGTCGACCGCCTGGACCGTCCGGCGCTGCGCCGGGAAAATCGAGCGGCCGACGTGATAATGCTTCGACAGGTCGCTGGTCCGGAGCAGCGGGCGCTCCCGCAACACGCCGCTCATACTGGCGTCTCGATGCTGGCAACCTCGCGGATATGAAACTGTTTGCGGCTTGTTTCCGGCAATGCGCAAGCAGCACGATGGCCGTTCCCGCCGACAAGCGGGGGCTGGACCAGGCAGGCATCGTGGCGAAAGGCACAGCGCGGACCGAAGGCGCAGCCTTTCGGCAGGTTGGAGAGGGAAGGCGGAGCTCCCGGAATCGCGGCGAGCCGTGCCGGACGCTCACCATCCATCGGCGGGATCGAGCCGAACAGGCCCCAGGTGTAAGGATGCAGCGGCGTTCGAAACACGCTGCTCTTGCGGCCCTCCTCGACGAAGCGTCCGCCATACATGACCAAGACCCGATCCGCGACCTGGGCGACGACGCCAAGATCGTGTGTGACCAGGATCACCGCCGAGCCGAACTGATCGCGCAGCCGTCCGATCAGTTCGAGGATCTGCGCCTGCACGGTCACGTCCAGGGCCGTGGTCGGTTCATCCGCGACAAGCAGCGCCGGGTTGCACGAGAGCGCCATCGCAATCACCGCACGCTGGCGCATGCCACCGGAGAGCTGGTGCGGATAGCCGTCGACGACCCGATCAGGATTGGCAATGCCGACCGCATCCAGCAACTGCACCGCCCTCGCCCGCGCCGCCCGCGCCGACACTTTCTCATGCGCACGCACCTGCTCGCCGATCTGGTTGCCGATCGTATGCACCGGGGTGAGCGCCGACATCGGATCCTGGAAGATCATCGCGACCTGGCGGCCGCGAATGGCATCGAGCGCACGCCGGTTGAGCCCGACGAGCTCCTGCCCCATGAAGCGGATTGAACCGGAGACGACGGCATTGGGGCTGTCGATCAGCCCCATGATGGCCAGCAAGGTCTGGCTTTTGCCGGAACCGGACTCACCGACGACACCGACGATCTCCCGCTGCTCGACGGCAAACGAGACGCCTGCCACAGCCCGCACCAGCCCCGCGTCGCTGCGGAAGGATACGGTGAGACCCTCGACGACGAGAAGGGGAGCGTTAACGGACATCGCGAGCCCTCGGGTCGATAAAGACGAAGACGACATCGACGACGAAGTTTGCCATCACCACGAAAAACGAGGCGTAGATCACCGTGGCAAGGATCATCGGCAGGTCGAGGGTCTGCAGTGCCTCATAGGTCAATCTTCCGACGCCCTGCAGCCCGAAGACCACTTCGGTCAACAGCGCGCCGCCGCCGACCAAGGCACCGAAATCGAGTCCGAACATGGTGACGAATGCCACCAGTGACGTCCTGAGGCCGTGATGCAGCAAAACCCGCCGCTCGCCGATCCCCTTGGCCCGCGCGGTGCGGATAAAATCCTCCTGCATCATCTCGATCAGGCTCGCCCTCAGCACCCGTCCGTAAAGGCCGACATAAAGCGTCGCCAGCGTGAACCACGGAATGACGAGCGCCTTGAACCAGCCCCAGGGGTCCTGTGTCAGGGGGATGTAGCCGAGCGGAGGAACCCAGGAAAACAGCCAGGTGTCATGCCAGCGGCTCTGTGTCAGCAGATTGGCGACCTCGCCGAGCCAGAAGACCGGAACGGACACTCCAATCAGGCTCAGGATCATCAGCGCCCGGTCGATGAATGTGCCGCGCGTCGCGCCGGCGATCACCCCGACGATCAGTCCGCCGAGCACCCACAGCACCGCCGCGCCGCCGACCAGCGACAGCGTAACCGGAATGGCGCCTGTCACCGCAGGAATCACGCGCTGCCCGCGATTGACGAAGGAGGTGAGGTCGCGGCTGACGAAAAGCCGATTCATCATCAGCCCGTATTGCACCGGCAATGGCCGATCGAGACCGAAATCGTGGCGGACCTGGACCAATGTCTCCTGGGACGCGTTGCGGCCGGCAATGCGCGCCGAGGGATCGGCACCGGGCGTGGCGAAGAAGATCAGGAAAGCGACGACGCTGATGCCGAACATGACCAGCACCATCTGGCCGAGCCGAAAACTCATGGCGGCAAGCACTAGATGCCCCTCGGCGAGGATTTCGGATCGAGCGCATCGCGCACGCCGTCGCCGAGAATGTTGAGAGCCAGCACAGTGATGACAATGGCAAGCCCGGGCGCCAGCGCCACGATCGGCCTGGAATAGAGCAGGCCCTGACCGTCCTGGATGATCGTGCCCCAACTGGCGTCCGGCGGTTGCACGCCGATCGACAGAAACGACAGCGAGGATTCGGTCATCATGTTGAGTGCCAGGATCAACGGCACGAAAACGATGATGCGCGTCACCACATTTGGCATGATGTCGCGCAGCAGGATGCGCCAGGGCGACGCGCCAAGCCCGATCGCCGCGGTGACGAATTCGGCCTGCATCAAGGTCAGGACATGGCCACGGATCGGCCGTGCCACATAGGGCACATAGACGATGCCGATGATGAAGATCGGCAGCCACAGGCTGCCGGAGCGGATTTCGAACGGACCGATCTGGATGCTCTGCGCGATCAGCACGATCGACAGGGAAATCGCCAGCAGGAAAACCGGGAACGCCCAGAGCACGTCGAGAATGCGCGACAGGCCGACATCGACAATGCCGCCGAAGAACCCGGAAACAACTCCCAGAAAGGTCGCCAGGACGAGGCACAGCACAGCTGCAGCGCCCGAGATCAGCAGCGAATCCCGCCCGCCATAAAGCAGTCGCGCCGCGACGTCACGGCCCTGATTGTCGGCGCCGAGCAGATACGGCCCGATCCGCCAGGTCGGCCCAATCGGCGTCATGCCGAGGCCAAGGCCTTCGGTGGAAGCCTGCAGTACCGGCTGGGTCACCCCATCGATGACGAGTTCGCCGTTGAGATTGGTGACGAACGGATCGGTGTGGGCGACATATTGCGCATAAAGCGGCGCCGCCAGCGAAGCGATCACGATGACGACGAGCACACCGAACGCCGCTATTGCCGAACGATCGGCTTTAAGCTTGCGCCATGCCGTGCGCCATGGACCAGCGGCGGCCTGGCGGACCGGGGCGGCAGGCTGGTCCGCAATGACATTGACCATGAACGGGGGACCATAAACGGGATTACCTGGCAAAAATCTCGACCTGGAAGATGCGCTGATCCGGCGGAAAAGGAAATGCGACGGAGCGCCGGTGGCACTCCGTCGCATTGGCTCGAGGGGATCATTCGACCCAGGACTGGCTGACGATCCAGTAGAATTGCGGGCTGAAGGTGAAGTTCTTCAGCCTGGAAGAGACGACATCGACCCGCTTGGGTGTGAACAAAACAGCGACCGGGGCCTTGTCCGTCACCGCCTTGTCGATGGCCGTCCAGAGTGTTGCGCCCTTGGCTGGGTCGGCGATGGTGGCTGTCTCTGCTTCGGCCATCGACGCGTCGATCGATTTGTCGCAGAACCCGGAAATATTGACCGAGGCGTCCGAGCCCGGCGTGAATGAGGCACAGCTGAACAGCACTTCCAGAAAATTGGATGGCGCCGGGTAATCCTGGAACCATTGCGAGACCGAGATCTGCACCTTGTTGTTGGTGTTCTGGATGTAGGTGAACTGGATGTTCTGCGAGATCGGCTTGACCGATGTCTTGTAGCCGAGTTGGTTGAGCACGTCCTGCAGATAGACCCCGATCGACTTCGAGACGCTGCTGTCCTCGGTGATGATCGTCACCTCCTGACCAGCAGTTCCCGATTCAGCAACCAGTTGTTTGGCCTTGTCCATATCCGGCGCCGACCACTTTTCGCCCGGATTGGCGGTGAATGGGCAATAAGGCGCGAATGACGGGAAGCCCGGCGGCAGGATCTGGCAAGCCGGCTGTGCCAGATTGCTGCCGCCAAAGAGCTTGATGATCGCGGCGCGGTCGATGGCGAAGTTCACCGCCTGGCGAACACGGATGTCGTTGAACGGCGCCAGATTGTTGTTCATCGGCGCATACCACATCGCCATCAGCGGATGCACCGTGACCTGCTTGGCATATTTGGTGCCGAGTTCGCCAAGACGGTCCGCCGGCGGCGGATCGAACATCCAGTCCGCCTGCCCGTTCTCGACCGCCGTCACCGCCGCTTCGTCGGTGAGGCCGAATTCATACTCGATCTCGTCGGGATACCCTGCCGGCTGGGCTTCCTTGCTCCATTCCTTGAAGTGAGGATTGCGCACCATTTTCATCAGCTTGTTCGGATCATAGCTCGCGATCATGTAGGGCCCAGTGCCCGGGATCGGATCAGTGCCGGCATCCTTGAGCGGCGCGCCCGCCGGCAGGATCGCCGCGTGCGGAATGGCGATCTTCTGCAGGAACTCGGCATCCGGCTGGACCAGGTTGAAGGTGATCGTTCCGGCTGCGTCGTCAACCGACAGGCCGCCATCGAGGGTGCATGTCGCCGGGGTTTTCAAACACGCATCGGCGCCGACGATGCCGTTGTAGAAGGTCCCGGCCGTCGGCCCGCTGATCTTGAAGATGCGCTGGAACGAAGCCACCACATCCTTGCTGGTGACGTCCGAGCCGTCGGCGAACTTGATGCCTTTGCGCAGCTTGAAGACGTAGGTCTTGCCGCCGTTTTCGACCTTCGGCAGGGTTTCGGCAAGGTCCGCGACCACCTCGAAGCCGGTCTTGTCCCCGGCCTTTTTGTAGGTCACCAGACCATCGTAGAGAATATAGTTCATCTGGAAAAACTGCAGCGTGTAATTGATATGCGGATCGGCGGTGCCGGCAGCGGCGTTGGCCAGCAAGCGGAGCGTGCCGCCAAGCTTGCCTTCCGCGGCCAAGGCACTGCTCGGCGGCGACACGATCGTCATGCCGAGCAGAGCCAGGCCGGGTATCAACGCTGCAAGTGCCTTTTGGGGTCGCATGGCTGTGTTTCCTCGTGGAAAGCGTGTCGACTGGCCACGCTATACGCAATCGACGACCGCGGCGTGGCTGGAAATGATCTGGGTCGCGGGTGGTCTCCGCACCTTCGCCCAATCGCAAAAGACTACGACCAGCGAAGCCGAGCAGGATAGCTATTAAGATAGATAGGTCGGAGAGGCCAGCCTTAAGCCTATTTATTGGGCACGCGGGTGACATGGCTATTTGACAAGCAATGGCCAGCGGGTAAGCTTGTCGCATGCAGGGCTTTTCAGGCGATCTAGAGAGCCGGTTCCGAACGGGAATGAGCATCGACGCCGCCATGGCGGTGGCGACCGATGTGCTGGAGCCCGTCGGTTTCACCTCATTCATCTATGACTATACGCCCGTGCCGGTCAGCCATGAGGGCGACCTGATCACCCCGTCGCTGATGGCTCTGCACAACGTGCCGCGCGACATGCAGGATCTCTGGTGCAAAGGCGGCTATTATCAGCTTGACCCGGTGCAGGAAGCCGCGCTCGCCGTATCGAGGCCGTTCCTCTGGTCGCACAAGGGCGTTCAGAGCACCGTCATGCAGCATGTGCTTCGGTCCAGGCATGATCCGGTGATCAGCTATCTGCTCGATACCAGGATGACCTGCGGCGTCACCGTGCCCATCCGTCTTGCCGGTGGGGATCTGGCCACCTTCACCGCGATCCGCGCCGACCCAGAGCCAGGGTTCGAGGCCGAAGCAAGGCAGTTAATCGCCGAAATCGGCGATCTGGGCCATCTCTTGCACGACTCCGTCTACGCCGGTTTCGATGCCGGCATCCGCACCTGCCCATACGTCCACCTGACGTCGCGCGAGCGCCAGTGCCTGCGCCTCGCCGCCGCCGGACTGACGGCCAAGCAGGTCGCGCGCGAGATTGGCCGCGCGGTGCCGACAGCAACGCTGCATCTCAACGCGGCGACACGCAAGCTTGGCGCGCGCAACCGCTTCCACGCCATCGCGCTGGCTGCCCACTACCGGCTGCTCGAGCCGGAGCATTGAGGCTCTCCGCCTGAGGGCTCCTCCCGCCAGGGCAAACCTATAAATAGTGCTAGCTGTAAATGCGCCGGGCCGCTTAGTACCGTCGGCCGCAAACAAGGCTTGGGAGGGTCCGTCACTTTGGTTCCTGCCAGCCAGGACCCGGAGCTTGGAACTGTGACGGCACATGCGACCACCGAAGGATTCAGCGACTACAGGGGCTACCGCACCTGGTATCGCGTGATCGGAGATCTCAACTCGGGCAAGCTGCCATTGGTCGTCGCTCACGGCGGGCCGGGCTGCACCCACGACTACGTCGATTCATTCAGGGAGCTTGCCGATACCGGGCGGGCCGTCATCCACTACGATCAGATCGGCAACGGCAAGTCGACCCATCTGCCCGACAAGGGCGGCGACTTCTGGACCGTCGATTTCTTTTTGGGCGAACTCGATGCGCTGCTCGCTCACATTGGCATTGCCGAGCGTTACGCCCTGCTCGGCCAGTCCTGGGGCGGCATACTTTCGGCCGAACATGCCGTGCGACGCCCTGCCGGGCTCAAGGCGTTGATCCTGGCCAATTCGCTGGCCTCAATGGCGCTATGGATGGAAGGCGCGCTGCAATTGCGGGCCGGGCTGCCGGCCGATGTGCAACTCGCGCTTGACCGGCACGAGGCAGCCGGGACCACCGATCACCCGGATTATGTTGCGGCAACCAAAGCCTTCTATGACCGCCACGTCTGCCGTGTCCTTCCAACGCCGCGGGAGGTCGCCCGGACATTCGCGGCAATCGACGCGGATCCGACGGTTTATCACACCATGAACGGACCCAATGAATTCCACGTCATCGGCACGATGCGGAACTGGACCATCGTCGAGCGCCTGCATCTGATCGAGGCGCCGACGCTGGCGTTCCGCGGATTTTACGACGAAGCGACCGAAGCCTGCGTCCAGCCCTTTCTCGATCATATTCCCGACGTCGAAGGCATGGTCTTCCCAAATTCCAGCCACATGCCGCATGTCGAGGAGAAGGACGATTGCCTCGCCGCCGTTGGACGCTTTGTGGCCAAATACGATTGAGGCCTGCCCCACAGCAGCCTGTCTTTGCGCAAGCTGATTGTGCTGGGCTTAGAGCCCGCCCGATTTGCTCATAATCTCTCCACGATCAGCCGCGATGGCCGCGTTGCATCGAGGAAAACCGTGTTGCGCGCCACTTGCCGGCTACGGCCGAGCCCCGCCGGCGCACCGGTGTTCGGATTGACGTCGAACTTCGGAAAATTGCTCGAAGAGATGTCCAGCCGCAGCCGATGGCCGGCACGGAACAGATTGGCGGTCGCAAACAGCTCGATGTGAAGCCGCATGATCTCGCCAGGTTTCACGAGCTCGGCTCTTTCGAATGAATGCCGGAAACGACAGCGGAAAATCCCGTCTGACAGGTTCAAGGCAAAGCCCGTCGGATAGTCGGCGCTCGGTGGATGGACGTCGATCAGTTTCGCGGTGAAGTCGGTGTCTGGCGCATCGGTCGTCGCCCAGAGATCCACCGCCACACTTCCGAGCACGGTCAAATCGTCGGCAAGCGGCTCGGTCTCGAAGGAGAGGACATCGAGACGGGCGGAAAGCGGCAGTCCGAAATTGCGGCAGCCGAAGAACCTCTCGTCCTCTCTCTGGTCGAAGCCGCCCCCTGTGAAGATCGGGTGACCGCTGGTCAGCGCGCCGCCAATGGTCGGGACCGGGTCGGCGGGATCGAAATCATAGCTTAGCGCGGCGGCGTCGGGCGCGGGAAAGGCCTCCGAAAGCCTTCCGTTGGGGTGCAGGTAGTAGGTTTGCTCGGTCATGTCCGGCAGCGGCCACCGCTTGGCTTTGATCCAGCGCCCGCCGTGATCGAGACGGCCCGTTTCAGTTTTCGTGCCCTTTCCCCCGCCCATGACAAAAAGGCGGATCGGCTCCTCGTCGAGATTGTCCTCCGGCCCGCTCCTCAGCCAGCGATCGAACCAGCGGCGACGAAACTCCAGCCAGCTCGCCGCCACATTGCCGCCGAGCGGAGCGTTCGGTCCGAAATCGACGTCGCCGGCAAAGGTCAGATTGCGATCGCCGTGCAGACCCGGACCCATGATCAAGGCGAGCGGCCGTTTGCCATTGCGTGCAAGGCCGGCGAAATTCTCGAACGTCGTCGGGACATAGACGTCGAACCAGCTCGAGATCAGGGCGATCGGAATGTGGGGAATGGCGTCGTAGAAGCCCGCTGCATGAATGCCGACCTGCTTCCAGAAGCCGTCGAAGGTCTCGTGCCGCCACTGCTCCAGCAGGTAAGCCTCGTAGTCCGGAGCCCAGCGGAGCGGGGAACGGCCCTCGGACCAGGGCATTTTGCCGAACCAGCGATGCAGGTTTTCCGCTTCGAGCGCCTTTCGGACCAACTCGTCGCCGGCGGCGACGGCGCTCTCGCGGGCTTCCCGGTAGGCCCAGGTCGCCTGTTTCAGCTCGAACGCGCCGCATTGGCGGATGCCGCAGGTGAAGGCGTTAGAGAATCCGCCGGAATCGAGGATCATGGTTGCAAGAGCCGGCGGCGCAAGGCACGCCGCCGCCATTTGGGTATGCGCAGCATAGGAAAGGCCCATGGTGCCGATCCGGCCATTGCACCAGGGCTGGGCTGCGATCCATGCAAGCGTGTCGTAGCCGTCCGGACCTTCGGAGCGATATTTGACGAACTCGCCTTCCGAGCCGTAGCGGCCGCGGCAGTCCTGGTAGACGACGATGTAGCCATGGCGCACGAAATGCTCGGCGACCGTCGCGCGATCCATCGGTTCGGTCATGCTGACCTCGAGTTCGGCGCGCGATGCCATCGCCTTGCCATAAGGCGTCCGCTCAACGATGACGGGAGCTGGCCGGTCCAGCGCGCGGCCTCCCCTTGCCGGTCGGTAGATGTCGGTCGCCAGTCTTACCCCATCGCGCATCGTCACCATGATATCGCGGCAGAGGACCATGTCGTCGGTCACGGACTGGAACGCCTGGAGGTCGGTCATCTCAAAAAATTTCAAGGCGTTCGGGCGGCGGCGTCATTGAGGTGGCATGCGCTCTTGTGTCCGGCAGCAACCACCTTCAGTCGGGGCGCTTCGGTGCGGCAACGAGGCATCGCGTGCGGGCAGCGCGGGTGGAAATGACATCCGCTCGGCGGCGAGAGCGGGCTCGGCAATTCACCCTTGATCGCGGCAAAGCCGCGTTTGGTGGTTTCGATCCGCGGCACCTCGGCGAGAAGCGCCTGCGTGTAGGGATGGTTGGCCCGTGCAAAGATCTCCTCGGCCGGAGCCTCTTCGACAATGCGGCCGAGATACATGATCGCCACCCGATCGGAGATGTGCTCGACCACTCCGAGATCGTGGCTGATGAACAAGTAAGTGAGGTTCAGCCTCTCGCGCAGGTCCATGAAGAGATTGAGGATTTGCGCCTGGATCGAGACGTCCAAAGCGGCAACGGCCTCATCGCAGACGAGAAATTCCGGCTGCACGGCGAGCGCGCGCGCAATGCCGATCCGCTGGCGCTGGCCGCCGCTGAACTGATGCGGAAAGCGGTGTTTTAGCGCCGGATCGAGACCGGCACGCCGGAACTGTTGATCGACAAAGGTACCGAGATCGCCCTCAACCAGCCCGTGTACGCGCGGCGCCTCGCTGACGATATCGGCCGCTTTGCGGCGCGGATTGAGCGAGGCGTAGGGATTCTGGAATATCATCTGCACGCGCAGCTTGGCCTCACGCCGTTCGAGCGGCGGAAGCGCCTTCAAGTCCTTGCCGCGCCATGACACCGATCCCTTGCTGGGCGCCACGATGCCGGCGACGATCCGGCCCAGTGTGGACTTGCCGCATCCCGACTCGCCAACGAGGCCCAGAACCTCGCCCCTGCGAACGGCGAGGCTGACACCGTCGATCGCCTGCACGCTTGCCGTCGGTTTGGCGAGTTTGAACGAGATCGCCAAACGGGCCGCGAGATCCGGCCGCGTGCCGAAGCTGTGAGAAATCTCGTTCAGCTCGATCAGCGGCGCCATCCCGCTAGAACCCGCTGAGGAGCTTTGAATATCTGCCGCAACCGGAGTGGAGGGGATCATACGCGGAACTCCGGCAAGGGATGAACGCAGCGGTGCTCGCGCGGGCCAGCAGTGAGCAGAGGCACCGCCTGGGCACACGCCGCGTCGGCGCGCGCGCAGCGCGGGGCGAAAGCGCATCCGGCCGGCAGCCGCGCAACACTGGGCGCCATTCCCGGGATCTGCCGAAGCCGCTCGCCACGCCGGTTGCGGCTGGGAACGGAGTCGATCAGACCGGCGGTATAAGGGTGCAACGGACGGGCGAGAACGTCCGACACCGGGCCGGATTCGACGATGCGGCCCGCATACATCACGGCGATCCGGTCAGCGAGCCGCGAGACGACGGCGAGATCATGCGTGATCCAGATCAGCGACGTGTTGTTCTGCGCCACGAGCTTTTGCATCTCGGCGAGAATCTGTGCCTGGATCGTCACATCGAGCGCGGTGGTCGGCTCGTCGGCGATGATGAAGTCCGGCCGGTGCAGCAGCGCAATAGCGATAACGACGCGCTGGCGCATGCCGCCGGAAAACTGATGCGGATAGGCCTGCAGCCGCTCATCCGGACTCGGGATCCCGACCATGCCGAGCGCGTCGCGCGCCCGCGCCCTGGCGTCCATGCGCGAGACGTTTTCATGCGCCTGCACCGCCTCGATCATCTGCGTGTCGATGCGCAGGACCGGGTTCAGCGTCATCATCGGATCCTGGAAGATCATCGCCATGCGGCGCCCGCGCAGCGCTCGCATCTCCTCGCGGCTGGAGCGGGTGATGTCGCGGCCGTCGAAGACGATCTGGCCGCCGACGATCGTGCCTGGCGGATCGACAAGGCCGATGATGGAAAAGCCGGTGACCGATTTGCCGGACCCGCTTTCACCGACGAGACCCAGAACCTCGCCTCGCGCGACGCTGAACGAGACGCCGTCAACGGCTTTTGCTTGTCCGAAATGGGTCCTGAGATCGCGGACTTCGAGCACGGTCGCGTTCATTCGCGCCCCCGCGGGTTGAGCACGTCGCGGAGCCGATCACCGACGAGATTGATCGCAACCACGGTAATCAGCAGCGCCACGCCGGGATAGAAACTGATCCACGTCATGCCGGAGAGCATGTACTGATAGCCGTTGGCGACCAGCAGGCCGAGACTGGGCTCGGTGATCGGCACACCGAGGCCAAGAAAGGACAAGGTCGCCTCCAGCGAAATGGCGCGCGCCACCTGCACCGTTGCGATCACGATCAGCGGCGGCAGGCAGTTGGGCAGAAGATGGACGAACAGAATGCGCCATCGCGGAATGGCGAGCGACTCTGCCGCCTCCATGTATTCCTTGCGCCGCTCCACCAGCGCCGTGCCGCGCGCGGCACGTGCATAAGTCGCCCATTCGACGATCACCAGCGCGAGTACGACGTTGAGGATTCCCTTGCCGAGAAAGGCAAGGATCATCAGTGCAACGAGAATGGAGGGGAAGGAGAGTTGCAGATCGACGATGCGCATGATCGCCGTCTCGGTCCGACCGCCGACATAGGCGGCGAGCAGGCCTAAAGAAGCGCCGAACAGCGCGGCGAAAAGTGCCGAGCTGACGCCGACGCCGAGCGATATGCGCAGACCGTAGATGATGCCGGAAAGCATGTCACGGCCCTGGTCGTCGGTGCCGAGCCAGAAAATCATGCCCGTCATCGATTGCGAGCCGGGCGGCAGGCGGCTGTCCATGATGTCGAGCTGGTTGAGGTCGTAGGGATTTTGCGGCGCTATAAGTGGCGCGAGCAGCGCCAGCCCGATGATCGCGGTCAGCAGCACGAAGCCGGCAATGGCGGCAGGCGAGCGGAAGAATGCCCGCACGAGCACTCGAAACGGCGCCTCTTCACCCTTCTCGGCCTCGGTAGGCATCGGTGGCGGCAAGGTGTCGACGCTCATGTCACGGTCCCTCGCCCTGGAGCCGCACCCGCGGGTCGAGTGCCGTATAGGTCAGGTCGACGACGAGATTGATGATGACGAAGAAGGCGACGATCGCCATCAGGTATGCGGTGATGATCGGACGGTCGAGCACGTTGATGCTGTCGATGATCAACTTGCCCATGCCAGGCCAGCTGAACACGCTTTCGGTGACGACCGAGAAGGCGACGATAGAGCCGAATTCCAGGCCGATGATGGTCACCACCGGGATCATGATGTTCTTCGAGACGTGGACGCCGATCACGCGCGTTTCCCTGAGGCCCTTGGCCCGCGCGAACTTGACGAAATCGAGCGGCAGGACTTCGGCGACGCCGGCGCGCGTCAGGCGCAGAATGAGGCAGGCGTCAAACAAGGCGAGGTTCACCGCCGGCAGGATCAGGTGGGCAAGGCCGTCTTTGGTCAGGAACGCCCATTGGACACCGAACAGTTCGGCGGTCTGGCCGCGCCCGCCGCTCGGCAACCAGCCGAGCTGCACGCCGAAAAACATGATCAGCACCAGCCCGACCCAGAAGGTCGGCAACGAGAAGCCGAGGATGCTGACGGTCATGATGACGCGGCTCAAGATGCCATCCGGCCGCAGTCCGGCATAAAGCCCGAGCGGCACGCCGACGACGATGGCAATGAGGATGGCAGAGACGGCCAGTTCGAGTGTTGCCGGCAGTCGCTGCAGGATCACCCTGATCGCCGGCTCGTTGTAGACGTAGCTCTCGCCAAGGTCACCATGCAGCGCTGCCCAGAGGAAGCGGAGGTACTGCTGCCAAAGCGGCAGGTCGAGCCCGAGTGCCTGGACGACGCGCGCGCGCTCGATCTGATCGGCGTCGGGCGAGATCAAAATGTCGACGGGGTCGCCGATGACGTTGATCGCGATGAAGACGATAACCGTCATTGCGAACATGACCATCACGGCCTGGAGCAGCCGGCGCGCGACGGCTGCGGTCATGGCATCGCTCCGCAGCCTGATTGCCGGAAAGGGTCGCCGGTCGTCTGTGCGCGGCACATCACGCCGGCACCGCCATCGCCATGCCGTCGCGCTGCGGATCGGCGCCGCCGCGGCAAATTCCGTCTTCGATCTGGATGCCGTGGAGGGCGGCAAAAGCGTAACTTTGCCAGGAGCGCTTCACCTCGTAGCCCCGGCCCTCGATTTCTTCAGTGACATAGCGCGGAATGCGATTCGAGACGTCGATTGTGTTCGACACCGCCACGATCCTCGGGGCGGCCACCGCTTCCGACATGCTCATATCGAAATCAATGAGATTCATCAGCCCCTGCGCCATGGACGGCGCGATATAGCTGCCGCCGGGCGCTCCCATGACGATCACCGGCCGGTCGTCCTTGAATACGATTGTGGGCGCCGCAGAGCTGGCCCGCCGCTTGCCGGGAGCCAGCGATCCGGCCCGGCCCGGCCTTGGGTCGAAGCGGCTCATCGTTCCGTTGTACATGAATCCCAGGCCATCGGTGATCGCCCCCGAGGGACTGCCCAGCGTGTGGGTCAAGGCGACGGCATTGCCCTCACGGTCGACCACCGAAATATGGGTCGTGTCGCGCGGCGACCGGTCATCGACGCGCTCGATCCTGGCGCGCAGCCCGGCCTTGATCTCGGCGGCGAGCCCGCTGCAATAGTCGCGGGACAGCAGCCGCGCGACCGGCACGTCGACATAGGCAGGATCGCCGAGATGGCGGTCCTTGTCGATGGTCATGCGCTTCATCGCCTCCGCCAGCAGGACGATGTGCTCGGCACCGTCATGCTCCATGGCTCCGACATCAAAATGCTCGAGGATGTGGAGCAATTGCAGCATGGATATGCCGCTGGCGGGCGGCGGGCTGGTCGCAATATCGTAGCCACGATACTCGCCCCAGAGCGGTTGCGCGGTGGATAGTTCATAGCGCGCCAGATCATCCTTCCCGATAAGGCCGCCGTTGGCGGCCATGTCGGCGGCGATTTCTTCGGCGATCTCGCCCTTGTAGAAAATGTCCGGACCGGCGGCCGCGATGCGCTCGAGCGTTTGGGCGAGGTCGGTGTTGACGACGACGTCGCCTGGCAGCTTGACCGCGCCGTCCGGGCGAAAATAGATGGCGCGCCCCGTGTTGCTGAAGCGCAGCTTGTCAAGGGTCCGCACTTCGCCGGTATCTACGCCGTCCTGGGCCCAGTACCAATGGACATGCGGGCGGACCATAAAGCCGCGCCTCGCCTGCTTGGCGGCGGGTGCGACGACGTCGGCCCACTCAAAAGTGCCGTATCTCGCCAGCGCCTCGGCATAGCCCTTAACACTGCCCGGCGTGCAGACGGCGAGATAGCCGATCTCGCTGATGCCGCCTTCCAGCAGAAAGGCGAAGCCGTCGCGCGACTGGCCGACCAGAAGGTCGCTCCACATTTCAGGCGACGCTTTGAGCGGCGCCCTGGCGTAGAATTCTAGCACCTCGTGCACGCCGCGTCGCGGCATATAGACCTGCATCGAGCCAAAGCCCCCGATGCCGGCCATTTGAGGGTCGACGACGCCTTGCATGAAAGCGCAGGCGATCGCCGCATCGACGGCGTTGCCGCCGCGTTTGAGCACCAGAGCGCCCGCCTCGACCGCCTCCGGCTGCGGCGCAACGATCATTGCATTCATCTTGATGCGTTCCGTCGTTCCTTGAGCGCCTGGGCCAGGAAATCCTTGACCGGATCGAGAACCGCGTCGCGTTCGTGGGCTACCCCGGGCAGCAAATCAAAGCGTACGCGCACACCCGCTTCCTCGAACGATCGACACAACGTCCTGAGGCGCTCCGGCCTCGTTTGTCCTGCATCGTTGGCGCCCGGCATCCAATGGGTGCTGCCTTGGGCGTGCGTGATTTCCCAGGTCTCCAGGTCGGCATCGCCGACGATCATCTGGACAGGCACTTCTGCCAGCGCGGCGGCGTCGAAGGTGATGCCGAACTTCTCCGGCAGGTCGCGAATGCCCACCCACCAGTCGCGCGTGGGATCGAGCAGGGTCACCGATCCCGGTGCGCCGATCGACGCCGCCCATAGCCTGTCGGGATGAAGGATGGCGAAGCGATGGGCGAAATGCCCGCCGCCGGAAAATCCGAACATAGCGAAGCGGGTCCAGTCCTGACGGTATTTCGCGACGACTTCCTCGACTATCGCGAGCAGCACCTGATCGTAGCGGATGTCGCCCTCGATCATGTATTTGTATCCGCTGCGGGCATCGTCGCCGAGAACGCCCATTGGAAACACCGGGCACAAAATGGCGCAGTCGTTCCAGCGTCCGAACTCGGCGAACGCATCACGGAAACCCAGGAACGAGGTGCGGCCGGTACCATGGACGGCCACCAGCAGGTCGACTTGGGCGCCTTCCCCAACCGCGGGCGGTACATACAGGCAATAGTGGAAGCGTGGGTCCGATTTGGAAGCAAAGATGGCGGTCGCGCCAAGATCGTATGTAGCGCGACCGCGATCCGCAACAGATCCCGTGGCGATGCTCGTCAAGTCTACACCTCCTCAGACAATCTTGGCGTTCATGGCCAGCGTATACTGGTCGGCCCGCGTCGTGAACTGAAGGTCCTTTCGGGCAGCCACGACGAGAACCTCATGGTGCAGCGGAATCAGGGCGACGTCGTTGAAGACGATGTCGCTGAGCTCCGAGAGCATCATTTCGCGTTTGGTGTCGTCCAGCGTCCGCTTCGCCACAGCCAGTTTGGCATCGAGATCGGGATTGGAGTAGCGGCCCGAATTGGCGATGCCCATACCGGCGTCCGGATTCTGCGTCGCGACCAGAGCTGTCATCGGGTTCGAGGTTTCGCCTGTGTTGACGCCCCAGGAGTCCAGATTGACGCTGAACTCATGGGCATCCGCCTTGTCGGCATAAACCGACCAGGGCATGACCTCGACGCTGACTTCCAGGCCGATGCGAGAGAACATCTGGGCCACGGCCTGCACGATCTTCGAATCGTTGACGATACGATCATTGGGCCCGTGGATCGTCAGGCGGAAGCCATCGGGGTAGCCGGCCTCGGCAAGCAGGGCCGTGGCTTTTGCAGCGTCGAATGGAACGGGTTTGATAGCAGCCGAGGTGCCCTGTGCGCCGGCGGGCAGAAACTGTGAAGCCACAATGGCATTGCCCTGCATCAAGCGCTCGACAATGGCGCTGCGGTCGATCGCCATGGACAGCGCCTGCCGCACACGCAGATCCTTCAGCGGGTTGCGGTCGAGCGGCTTGCCATCCTTGCCGCTGATGAAGGGCGTCACGTCCCTGAACGTGTCCAGCGAGAAGAAGACCACCCGGCTCGATACGCCGCGGACGATGTGAAAGCGCTCGTCTTGTTCGACGCGGGCAACACCCTCGTAGGGCACCTGTTCGACGAGATCGAGATCGCCGGCGAGCAGGTTGGCAAGCCGCGCGCCGGCATCGGTGACGATGCGGAGCTCGACGTCCGGCAAAGCAGGTCTCGGTCCCCAGTAGTTGGGATTGGCGGAAAGCGCGACACGGTTGCCGGAAACATATTCCTTCAGCACATAGGGGCCAGTTCCGATCGCCGCGGTGCCGTTGTTGAACTGATCACTCGGGGTATCCTTGAACTTGGCGCGGATGATGCGAATGCGACTGAGCGAATTGGGCAGAAGCGGCTCCGGCTGCTTGGTTTCGATGAGAAGCTTGCCGGTTTGGGGCGAGGTGATCGACTTGATGTTGCGCGTGTAGGTCCGGAACGACGCCGTGCTGTCGATGGTGTTGGCCCGGTCGAATGAGACGACGATGTCGTCTACGGTGAGCGGCTCACCGTCGCTGAAGCGCACGTCTGGGCGCAGGTCGAACTCCCAATGGGTGTCGTCGACCGCGCGCCAGGCCGTCGCCAGCCCTGGTCTGGAGATCGACTTTTCGTCGTTGGTGACAAGCGTGTCGTAGATATGGGTGGCAAGCGCGTTGTTCGGCGCATTGCTCTTCAGATGCGGGTCTAGCGTTGTCGGCGGAGCAGCCATGCCGATACGCAATTGGCCGGTTGCCGCTGCCTGGGCCAGCCCCGTCGAGCTAATGCCTTGCAAGACGGCGGCACCGCCGAGCGCCCATTGCATCAGCGCACGGCGCGATATTGTCCGGTTCATCATTGGTTTTCTCCGTGTCCACTCTGGATAGTTCCATCGGAGGAGTTCTTTTCCGCTGCCGCTTGCCATGATCGAGCCCAGCTTGGGATCCGCTGATGGTGCCGGCCTCCTTCCTGACAGCGAGTGAAACGAAAGCTTCACTATTTGTCAACATAGATAAACCATCGTTTCACTAGACGATACAAATTTTCTCGTTTAACCTCCTGCACGAGACGCTTTGGCGAGGAAGTGAGAAATGACCGATCAAGCAGATACCCGATACACGGTCGATTCCGTCGATCGCGCGATCAGTTTGTTGCAGACTGTGGCCGGCGAGGCAGATCTTGGCGTTTCCGAAATCGCGCGGCGTTCCGGCGACAGCAAGGCGCGCGCTTTCCGGCTTTTGCAGACGCTGGTGCGGCGCGGCTTGCTGGCGCGATCATCGGATGGAAAAGGCTATCGCCTCGGCCTCGCTGCATTGATGCTGGGCCACGCCGCCAGCGAACAGATGGACCTGATCCGCATAGCAAACCCTGTTCTGGAAGAACTCGGTCAGAAGATCGGCGAAACCACCCAGTTGCGGATCCGCGATGACCAGGAAAGCCTTTGCGTCGCCAAATGGGAGCCGAAGCGGGACCTTCGCGTCAATGCGATTGTCGGCCGGCGGCGTCCGCTACATGCCGGTTCGAGCAAGGCGTTCCTGGCCCATATGGGTGATGAGGAGCGCGAGGCCATTCTTTCCGGCCCGTTGAAGCGCTTCACCAAAAAAACGGTGACCGATCCTCGGCTTCTTAGGGGCGGGCTCGAGCAAATCCGCAAGGCGAAGTTTTTCGTCAGTCGCGGCGAGATCAACGACGATCTGATTTCGATCACCGCACCGGTGTTCGTGGCGCCGGGTAAGATAATCGCGGCGCTGAACATCGCTGCCCCGGAAAACCGGGTGCCGGAAGAGCGTATAAGCGAACTGGGCGACATGGTGGCCCGGGCCGCCCATCGTATTTCCGCCGCCCTTGGCTTCCGCTCGCCGGCTGCCAATGACATAGCGAGTTGAACTGGTGCCAAGCATCACACTGTCTCGGCAGATTGCGACGAGGGCTGTATCTCCGGAACGGTGAAAACCGGCACCTCACCCTTGAAGCCTTGGAGTTCGAAGGCGCCCGCCTGGACAACCGGCATCGATGCTCCTTGGGCAAATCCGGGACCAAGCACCAGGGGGATGCTCAGCTTTTTGGTCGTTGACTCGAGCCGTGCCGCGCGGTTCACCGGCGAGCCAATCGCGGTGTAATCGAAGCGCCGTTCGGAGCCGAAATTCCCTACGGAGCAGACGCCAGTCTCGATGGCGACGCCGATTTCGATGGAGGGATGCCCGCGCGCGACGAAACCGGCATTTTCGCGCTTCACCCGTTCGATCAGGGCAAGCCCCGCCTCGAGCGCGCGCTCGCGATGATCTGGCTGATCAAGCGGCGCGTTCCAGAAGGCTAGCACGGCATCGCCCATGAACTTGTCGATGGTCCCGTCGCGCTTGAGTATCTCATCGGTCGCAAGGCCGAGAAAGTGATTGACCACCTTTCCGATTTCCTGGGCACCGAGTTGTTCGCTCATCGTCGTGAAGCCGCGTATGTCACTCAGCAGGATTGTGATCTCGCGCTTCTCTCCGGACAGGATCGCTTCGGTATCCGAATTTGCCAGGCGCTGCACCACAGAGGGCGACAGAAATTGCGAAAACTGCCGCGCCAGGGTGGACCGGCGCTGCTCGCTGCGCCTGTAGAGGGCATAGCCTTCGAAGCCAGCTACGAGGATTGTCGCAAGCGCCGGCTGCAGTGGGTCATAGAGCGCACCCTGCAGGCTGTATTCGAGAGCGCCAAACACGAAGGGAGTGGCAGCCAGGAGCGCCAGAGCGAGGGCGCCAAGCATGACACGCTGGGCGAGAACTCCCGAAAGCCCGATGAAAACGATGCCACTGAGGGCCAACCACATCCGCTCCAGCGTACGCGCTTGCGTTGGCTCTACAAGATAACGCGCGGCAAGCATCTGGCCGATTGCATCAGCGTGGATGTCGACGCCTGGTCGCGCCGGACGCGCCGGGGTGGGCAGATACTGCGTCAATCCCACGGCTGACAGATCAACAATGGCGATCGCGTTCCGCAGCAGCGGATCGCCGCGACCCGAAAGGATATTACTGGCAGATATGCGCGGCGTATTGGTGTCGGTTTCCCAGAGGCGGATGCTGCCCTGCGGCTCAAGTGGCACAATGGTCCCGGCCATCCTGAGCGCGTCAAACCCGGCGACATTCATCCGAGCTACGTAGCCGTTCTCTCCGGCGTAGAGGCGCAGGAGTTCGAGCGCGAACGACGGCCAGAGCTGCACGCCTTGAGCCGTATTTCGGAGCCAGAGCAGCGGCACATGGCGTAGTACGCCGTCGGGATCGGGCAAAGTGCGAATTACGCCGAGGCCTGCAGCGGCGCTCGAGAAATCAGGAAGGGAGCCTGTCAGACCGGTGAAGCCAGGAAGCGTCTCGGGTACCTGCCCGACGATCGACCAGCCGGCTTTGGGCTCTGCTTCTGAAACCGTCACCTCGTTGCCCAGGCTGACGGCGAGCGCCGTTCGATTTTTCGCCAGTGCGCTGGCGAGGCGCTTGTCTCCAGCGATGCCATCAGGAGAGATATCAGCCTCGGGCAGCACCAGCGCAAGCCCGATCACCGCGGCACCGGACTCGGCGACACCATCGACCAGATCGGCCAAAAGGCCACGGTTCCAAGGCCATCGCCCATATGCCTTAAGGCTCGCGTCGTCTATCGAGACAATGACAACAGGATTGCTCGTCGCCTGGCGCGGGGCGAGGGACTGGTAGAGGTCGTACGTGCGCTCGCGCAGGCGCGACAGCGGCCCGTCGAAAGCAAAATGGCAAGCGAGCAGCAAGAGTACGACCGCAAGACCAGGTATTTTCCGCCTGGCAGCCCGCCGCCAATCAAGCGAGGGGCTCATGCCGCTCGGCCAGCCTTACCGGCAGTCGGGAAAGCAGTCATCATCCTCATCATCCACCCCACTGCCTACAGGGGGCGTTGGGCTGTCAGGGAACTCCATGGCCACGCCGGGCAATGCGCCGTCGGTGGACTTGCAGGCTTTGAGCGAATTGCCGAGTGCTGACGCACAAATCGCGCTTACGTTCAGCCCCGGACCCGGTTCGCCTGGCAGGCCGGTGCCGGCTATTCGATCGATGCTGTCCAAAATCGGGAACGCGTCGATACCGCCGTAGCCGGTCAGCAGTTTGTCATTGTCCGACGTGCAGGCGTGGCCCGGGTTTGTGATCACGAGCTTGCGACCATTCATCATGCAGGTCATGCGGCCGGCGCGCAGTATGCCGACGGTCTGACCAGCAATCACAAGCACCTCAATGATGCCACCTCTGGCTCCGAGCACCATGTGTGGCGTCGCAACTTGCATGTCGCCGCCTTTCGAAACCTGGCCGCCGTAGAAACGGGCCAGGCCGCTGTTCATCCTGATGTCGATCTTTCCTGATCGGGACCCCGGATTGTAGACGAATTCATCGATCGTCAGGCTGGTGTTCGGACCAATCTTGGCGCTCGACTCGTCCCGGAACACGAGCATTCCGAGACCGGTGATATTGCTGCGCAGCTGGTCGCCGAGTTCGACGCCAGCGCCGACGTTCATCGCCTCGCCGTGATTGCGGATAATGTTGGTCTGGTAGGCCGTCATGGACCCAACCGTTTCAGCGCCAGATGGTGCCGCAAAGGCAAGGCAGGCGATACAAGTGGCTATCTGACGATACAGGGTGTTCATCGCGGCCTCTTTCAGTTGAGCGTCAACGTGTAGCTCACGAGCAATTCGAATGAATTTCGGTCGCCGCTGGCGATCTCGAAGTCGGTTTCGCGATAGGCGAGGTCGACACTGACCTTCTGCCATTCAGTGAGCTGAAAATCGCTTTCCGAGGCAATGCGCCAGAAGTCGCTCTCTATGTTCGTGCCGATGCCGAAGGACAAGTCGGGAGTGTCGCTGTGGCCGGCCGAGACGGCGACCTGATGAGACCATACGAACAGGTCCGGAACTTCCATCAGCACGCCGCCGTAGCGGACCTCTCCCATATAGCTGCGGCCGATTTCGCCAGCTCCGGAGGCGAAGTCAGTCGAGCCGACCAGGCGCAGTCCGAGCGCCTGGCCATTGCGGAAGCGGTAGCTGCCGCCTGCCTCATAGAAGACCCTGCTATCGGCGAAGATGCCTTTCGAGCCGCTTAGATCGATGTAGCCTGCACCTGCAAAAAGCGTCGTCTCGACGGTGGGGCGCACGAGGAAGCGCCCACTTAGACCGACGCCGGTCTCGTGGATATCGCTGTCGAAGCGATCTGTAACAGCGAACGCGGAAAGCAGCAGCCGTAGCGAATCGATCCCGCTGTTGGGCAGTCCCTTGTCCAAGGTAATGGCGGCGTTCCCGTGGATAAAAGTCTCCTCATCTCCGGGAACCGAGAGGTCTTCTGTGAAAAAGCGCTCTGTCGCTGCCAGCGAGCCCGAGAGGACAAGCGCGTCAGAACTTGGCGAGCCGAGGTCCCATCGGACAAAACCTTCCGCCCGCCCATAGGGCGAGACCAAGGTGCGGTCGTCTTCGGCCCCGCCCGGCTCAAAAACGGTGGATGCGCTGAACATGCCGCCAGTCAGAGCGATTTCCCAGGTGACGCCACGTAACGCGCGCTCGATGCGGGCGAGCAGGCGAACGGCTTCCTGCTGCTCATCCGCGGACAGGTCCCCGACCTCGAGGCCGTACTGCGCCTGCCGCCGGGCCAATTCATAGGAGCCGACATGATAATACAACCGGCTGGCCGAGAGCCGGGCGCGCGCATCGCGAGGATGTTTAATGAGATACTGCTCGATCGACGAGATCGCCTGATCGTACTGCCCTGCGTTGACGGCAACTGTGACGAATTGAGCTAGCGCTCCGTTGTCGGTCGGATTGGCAATGCGGGCCGAAAACGCATCGTCATAGGCCGGATAGAGACCTTGTGCGCCGGCCGGCAATATGCCGGTACAAAGCAGCGCCGCGGCGAAGCCGAGGATCATTGAAAACGAGGAATGCATGCCGAGAACCCACCCCAACCCGACTAGTGCAGCGGATCTAGCACGCCTGCACGAAAAAAAGCGACAGAACTGTCAGGAAACCTCCGAGTCTTCAGCAGCTGTTGCAGCTGCGCAACAAACTATCGCGTTCATTCGCATTTCGCCTACGCTGGTCGGTCAAACACCTTCTCAGCGTTGCTTGGCTTCCAGCAAGTATTCTCTACAAACGGCAACTAAGTCAAATCATAATCAGCGGTGGATTGCGCAGCCGACAAGATCAATATTGTTTGCGCGATTCTCCACGTATCTGGTCGCCGCACGACGCATCAGGGCCACATGGAGCTCATCCGAAGGTCTTCCGCCGCGTTGCGCAAGCGCTCAGAGAGCTGGCGGGCGATGCTTCTCAGGACGGCCTGCGCGATGTGCGGCTTAGCCTTTGTTATCTTGTTGAACGCCGACGAGGTCACTTCATAGGCAACAACGTCCTCGTCCGCGATCACGTCCGTCGAGCGTGCCTACAGCACGAGCATGGTGGCCAGTCCCAGCATCAGGCCCATGCCTACAATATCGGTCACCGTCGTGAGGAAGATCGCGGAAGCCACGGCCGGATCGGCGCCGACCCGCCGCAGGCCCAACGGGATCAGCACGCCGGAGATCCCGGACATGAGGCACGATCCGGACATGGCGAGCAGGATCACAAGCGCCAGCATGGGCGCCTGGGATGCCGACTCCGGCTGCCGTGAAGCGTAGAACCACATGGCCGCAGCCGCCACCAGACCGACGAGCAAGCCGTTGGCGATCCCGAGCGCTCCCTCCCTCAGCACCAAGTGCAGCTTCGGTCGTTTGTCCACATCCCCTAAGGCGAGGCCACGCAGCGTAATAGCCAGCGCCTGACAGCCGGTGTTTCCGCTCTGTCCGGCCAACACCGGGAGGAACGCCGCCAACGCGACGATCTTCTCGATCGTGCCTGTGAACGAGCCGACCACGAAAGCGGCTATGAAGGCCGTCAGCAGGTTGAGCTGCAGCCACGGATGACGTTTCAAGAAGGCTGAAAACAGCGGAGTGAAAGAACGCTCCTCCTTCTGGACACCCACCATCTGGCCAGGCTGAGCAGAAATCTCGATGATTTGCTGCTCGAACAGCCGCCAGCCGCGAACCTGCCCGAGCAGCCGGTTCTCCGCGTCCACCACGGGATAGACAGGGTAGTGACGGCGTACCGCCGCCTTGCAGGCTTCGCTCAAAGGCATATCGACGTGAAGGGCGAACGGACTTGCCAGCATAATCTGATCCACCGTCGCGTCGGCCTCGCTCAGCATCAGATCGCGCAAGACCACTAGGCCAACCAGTCTATCGCCCTCGTCCGTGATGTAGAGGTAAGTCAACTCGGTCGGCACCTGCGCGCGCCTGACGGCCTCGACAGCGGCGGCTACCGTCGTCCCGACAGCAACGCTGGCGGGGATCGGATCCATCAGCTCAACGATGGCCTCGGGGATCGCGAGATCCTTGCCGTCGGTATGAGATTTGATGGGCCTCCTTTGCGAGGGAAAATGCTCCGCCACCTTCCGGGCGTGCCTATCCGGTAACAACTTTAGTGCGTCGCGGATGAACTCGGGAGACTCTCGGGCTAGCAATTCAGCCGCGTCGTCAGGGGCTCGAGCACGCAGCGTGCGCACCAACTTCTCAATGTCGTTCTCTTCCCTCATCTGTTCCCCCAACCTCTAATGTTGCGCCTCTGAGCTTATAGACCGGACCGTTTCGCTCTGCCCAGGCGCACGGTGGCCCAAGCGCCTCGATCCGGAATCTTCGCCTTCTCAGGGCGCCGAGTAGACCGACCCAGACTGAGCCATTGCGTGGGTGCATACAGGCGGGCTGTAACGTCAGCGTGTCGCCAAGAGAATTGACGTGTTGCCGAACTTCACCGTCGAATCCTGGCTCTGCGAGCACGTCGCAACTCATCAACGAAGTAAGGTCGGCAAATGGGCCGTCGCGGCCCTGCTCATTGGGGTGCGCTCAGCCCGACAGTTCGCGTGCCGGCCGCGATTCAACCTGGGAAGATGGTGAAGCCGCCATCGACGCGAATGACCTGCCCGTTGATGAAACGCGCGCGCGGACCGGCGAGGAAGGCCACCGCTTCGGCGATCTCTTCAGGCTCGGCATAGCGGTTCAGCGATTTCTTGCTCGAATCCATGCGCTCCGGATCGACGACGCGGCTCGCCTGGAACCGTGCCGTCTTGGTGGCGCCGGGGCTCACCGCATTGATGCGCACGCCATCGTCGATCAGTTCCTTGGCGAGGCAGCGCGTATAATGGACGACGGCCGCCTTGAGCGTGGAGTAGACCACCTCCGGCGAGCATCCGATATGCGCTGCCGCTGAGGCAATGTTGATCACCGAGCCTGAGCCGCGTTTGACCATGGGCGGAATGAACGCCTGGCAGACCAGCATCGTGCCGATGAGATTGTTCTCGGTCAGCACCTTGATGTCTTCATAGTCGATGTCGAGCGCGTTGTTGGGACTGGGCTTTACCCCCTTGGCGCCGATATCGCCGCCGGCGCAGTTGACCAGAACGTGCACATCGCCGAGCTCCGCTTCGATCTTCCTCTTCATTTCGGCAACGGCTTGCCTGTCACCGATGTTGCCCGTAACCGCGGTTACCCGTGTCCCATGCTTTTCCAAACCCCTGGCGGATTCGCCGAGGTCCGCGAATTCGCCATACTGCGATGGCCGGGTCCAATCGAGATCGTGGATGGCGACGTTTGCGCCGAGTTCGGCCAGGCGGGCGGCCATGACGCGGCCGAGGCCGCGTCCCGAGCCGGTCACGAAGGCAGTCAGGCCGCTGAGTTCTCGGGCAGTCATGCTGATTTCTCCATTGCAATGAAATCGAACTTCTTCATGTTGGCGGCGCTGCGCCGGATCATGTCGAGCTCATACGAAACCAGCGCGCCGTCATCGTCGCGCTCCCACGGCGTCCGGTAGTCGGCGTCGTCAGCAAGGCGGTTTACGCGCGCAGCACTCAGGCAGGCGGCGAACTCGCGCGCAGTCTTCGGCGCATACCCGTTCCACCAGTCGTCGCTGAGACAGCGAACGTGGCGGGCTTCCAGCGCGCCCGGCTCGAGCACGGCGGTCAGCGTGTCGTGATGCTCGGCGAGGATGGCTGCCAGTCCGGCGAAGGGCACGGCGCCGTCGCCGATTGCGCAGCGGACCAGACGATAGCCCTCATCGGTGAACTGCACGCGATAGTCCTTGAGGTGGACATGGCGGACGTGCGGTGCGATGCGCCGCGTGAAGGCAAGCGGCGCCTCGCCGACAGGGAAGGTGTTGCCGGTGTCGTAGGTGATGCCGACGCCCGGCCCACCGAGTTCGCAGAACGCGACCAGTTCGTCGCTGCCGAAGTCCTGATGGTTTTCGATGCCGAGCACCCGGCCCTCAGCCGCCGCACGCGGCCCCCATTCCGTCAAGGCAGCGCGGATCGTCGCGTCGAACTCGCTCCATTTCGGGCCCCACAGGTTGCGGTCGCCGCACAGGACGGGGGTCAGTGCGATACGGATCGTTGTCGCCTCGAGCAGGCGCGCCGCCCGAAACGCGCTGTCCAACGGACCGGCCACCAGAAGTCCGCCACTGACCACCGGGACGATGTCGAGCGCGGCCAGACGCCTGCGCAGGTCGACGATTTCGGGGTCTGGCAAGTCGGTCAACCACGGTTCGTAGATCTCGAGCGTGCGTGCGCCCAGTTCCTGCGCAAGCGCTATGAAGCCTCCCAGCCCCGTCCCGTCCGGATTATGCCGCGGCGTGCCGCGTCCCTGCAGGCCGAGAGTGTAGGTCAGTCCGTATGGGTTGAGGCCGAGACGAAACATCAGCTTGGCAGTTCCGTTGAACGATTTGGAAGCGATCGCATCAGCGCAGACCGGCATCGACGGCGATGGACTGCTTCGTGATCATGCGGCTGTCATCGGCGGCAAGGAAGAGCACGGTCCGCGCGATCTCCTCGCCCAGCAGGACGCGGCGGATCAGTTGCCGCTGCACCGTCTGGTCGATTGCGTCCTGGGTCTTGAACCACAGCTGGCGCTGCCGCTCGGTGATGACGGCGCCGGGTTCGACTGCATTGACGCGGATGTTGTCGGATCCAAACGACCGCGCCAATGCGCGCGTCAGCGCCACAACGGCACCCTTGGCGGTGGCATAGGCCACCATCTGGTCCGCGCCGAAACGCCAGGCGATGGAAGAGAAGTTTATGATCGAGCCGAAGCCGAGTTCCTTCATATGCGGATGCACCGCCTGCGCAGCGAAGAAGTGATGCCGGAGATTGACGTCGAAGCTGCGGTCCCAACATTCGACCGTCACCGTGTCAACGGGGTGGCGCTGATCATCGGCAGCGTTGTTTACCAGAACGGCGACCGGACCGAGCCTAGCGCGCACGTCTTCTACCGAAGCCTGCAGCGCATCAACGTCGGTCACATCACAATGGAGGTACAGGGGGGGCTGTTTGGCGACGCCACCGAGCTCGCGCACCAGCGCCTCCGCGGGTCCATCCTGCACATCGAGAAAGCATACGCGGGCGCCATTCGCCACGAAAGCGCGAACCATATCGGCGCCGATCCCGGAGGCGCCGCCGGAGATCAGCACGACGCGATCGGTCAAGCTCGGGTAAGTCGCGAATTGCACGGACATCAGATCACAGAAGTGCCCTGGTTGCTGGATCGAACAGACAGGCGCGCGACATGTCGATGCCGAGCGTTATCGTCTCGCCCATGACGGGAGCGTCATCCGGCTCGAAACGGCCGGTGATCTCCAGGTCGCCTAGCCTGAGGACGGCAAGCGTCTCGGCGCCGGTCGGCTCGACCAGTTCGACCGGCGCCTGCATGGACTCGACAGCAGGTTTGCGCGACTTCAGGTCCGCCGTGAAACGGTAGATGTGTTCGGGCCGAACACCGAGCACCACATCCTTTGGCGCACCGACAGGCAGTGGCGCGGCAAGGGCAAGAGTGGCGTCGCCGCCGTCAGCGGCGCGCACTGCGATGCTGGTTGAGCCGGTAAGCCGGGCGGGAATGAAATTCATCGCCGGCGATCCCATGAAACCGGCCACGAACATGTTGGTCGGCCGGTCATAGATCCGCTTCGGCGTGTCGAACTGCTGCACCGAGCCCTGGTTCATCACCGCAATGCGGGACGCGAGCGTCATCGCCTCGACCTGATCGTGAGTGACGTACACCGTCGTCTTGCCGACGCGATGGTGAAGCTTCTTGATTTCCGTGCGCATGTCGACGCGCAGCTTGGCGTCGAGATTGGACAGCGGCTCGTCGAACAAAAACAATTTTGGGTCGCGTACCAGGGCGCGCCCCATCGCAACGCGCTGCCGCTGGCCACCCGACAATTGCCCGGGCTTGCGGTTGAGCAACTGCTCGATCTGCAGCAGTACGGCAACCCGCTTTACGGCTTCCGCCTGCTCCGCTTTGGGCACGCCTCGGCTCTCCATGCCGAAGGTGATGTTCTGGCGCACCGTCATGGTCGGATAGAGGGCATAGGACTGGAACACCATCGCTATGTCGCGGTCCTTGGGCTGCACGGAGTTCACCAGCCGGTCGCCGATCCAGATCTCGCCCGAGGTGACGGTTTCCAGGCCGGCGATCATGGCGAGCAGGGTTGACTTGCCGCATCCCGACGGGCCGACGAGGGCGACGAACTCCCCGGTTCGCGCCTCGAGATTGATGCCGGCCAGAATCTCGAGCCCGCCATAGCTCTTGTGAAGGTCGCGGATCATCAGCGCGGACATGGGCGATGCCTCATTTGATGGCGCCCTGTGTCAGGCCGCGCACGAAGTATTTTCCACCGAACAGGTAGATCAGCAGCGGCGGCAGCGCGCCGATCAGCACGGCTGCGCTCATCACATCGTAAGCGCGTGCGGTCGTGCCGCCAGCAGTGAGCGCGACCAATGCCGCCGTAATCGGCTGCTGCTGGCCGGAAGTGAAGACGACGCCGAACAGATACTCGTTCCAGATACCGGTGAATTGCCAGATGACGGTGACGATCAAAATCGGCGGCGACAGGGGCAGGATGATCTTGCGAAAAATCCGCCAGAAGCCGGCGCCGTCGATGCGTGCCGCCTTGATAAGATCGTCGGGTATGCTGACGTAGAAGTTGCGGCAGAACAGGGTGGTGAACGAGATGCCCTGGACGACGTGTATTAGTACCAGCCCGTATGTCGAATTGGTCAGGCCGAGCTTGCCGAGCAGGAACGCCCACGGCATCAGCGAGATCTGGCCTGGCATGAAGACGCCGAGCAGCATCAGATTGAACAGAATTTCCGAGCCCTTGAAACGCCATTTCGACAGCACGTAGCCGTTCATGGCGCCGAGGAGCGTGGAGATGAGCGTTGCAGGGATCGTCATCCAGAGCGAATTGAAGAAATTGCGCTTCATGCCTTCGCAGGTGCCGCTGACGCAATAAGTGCCCCAAGCCTGCGCCCACGCGTCGAGGCGGAAGCTGCGCGGCAGCGAGAAGAGGCCGTTGCGGGCAATGTCGGACTGCTCCCGCAACGAGTTGAAGACGACGACCAGCAGCGGTGCAAGGTAGATGACGGCGAAAAGCGTCAGCACCGCATAGACAAGGAAGCGACCCCAGAAATATCGCCGCGTAGCCGCGGCCGCTTCGGGATTATGCCGGGCGTTGGTGACAATTTCAGCCATTGCGGCCCTCCGCCCGCCTGCGCCAAACGATCCACAAGGAATAGGGCACCAGCACAACCGCGAGGGCCGCGAGCATCATCATCGCCGCGGCGGCACCCTCGCCGATCTGCCCACGCTGGAACATCAGGTCGTAGACATAGATCGCCGGGAAGGTAGTCGACACACCTGGCCCACCCCGCGTCAACGCCGCCACCAGGTCGAAGGTCTTGATGGCGAACTGGATCTGGATGACCGCCACCGCCAGAAAAATCGGGGCGATCGTCGGCAGGATGACCTTCCGATAGGTTCGGGAAACCGACGCACCGTCGATCTGCGCTGCTTTGATGAGATCCGGATCGACCGATCGCAGGCCAGCCAGGAAAAGCGCCATTGCGAAGCCGGACGACTGCCAGATACCGGTTATGATCACCGCATAGATTGCGGTGTGGCGGTTGGCCGTCAGGGCGAAGCTGAAGTCGGTCCAGCCGAGCCCCCGCACAAAGGCCTGGATGCCGTCGACGGGATTATAGAGCCAACTCCACACCGTGCCGGTGACGATGAAGGAGACTGCCAGCGGATAGAGGAAGATGGTGCGCCAGACCGCCTCGCCGCGAACGCGCTGGTCGATCAGGATCGCCAGAAGCAGTCCGATGGCCATCGAGCCGACGATATAGAAGCCGCTGAACAGAAAAAGGTTGGTGTAGGCGATGTTCCAGCGCCGGTTCGCCCAGAGCGAAGCGTAATTGTCCAGACCGACGAAGCCATAGGTCGGCATCAGCGACGAACTGGAGAGCGAGAGATAGAGCGTCCAGAGCGTGAAGACGAAGACGTAGATGAAACTCGCCGCAAGCGACGGCGCCAGCACCAGGATGGGCACCATCGTGCCCAGGCGCTGTCGCCACGGGGTTGCGGTAGCCGCGACCGGTACGGTCAGGTCACGCGTTGACATCTTCTGCTCCGGCGAAGTCGGGGCCGGGCGACGCGCGACAAGCCATCATCGGCAGCGTCTTCACATCTGCGCTTCGGCCGCATCGGCCATCGCGCTGGCTGCGTCCTGAGCGGTCATGTCCGGCGTCGCCACGAATTCGGTGACGGTATCCATGATCGCGCCGCGCACCTTCTGCGGGATCGTCATGTTATGCGCCATCGAACGGACAAGCGTGCCGCCATCGATCGACGCCTGCAGGTCCTTCTGCGAAAGCTGCTGGCAGGGATTGAAGCCGTTCGAAAGATCGACGTCGAGACGGGCCGGGATCGAGCCCTTGGTTTGATTGAAAACCGTCTGGAACTCGGGCGACAGGATGGTGCTGGCGAGCAGTTTCTGCCCCTCGACGTATTCCGGATCCTTCTGCTGGAAGAACACGACCGAGTCGGAATTCAGGATGAAGCCCGGCTTGCCCCAATCGGTCGGCGCCTGGGCGCAGACATAGTCGGTGCCCTCCTTGAAGCCGCCGGCCGTGAGCAGGCCGAGCGTCCAGTCGCCCATGATGTGGAAGGCGGCCTCGCCGCGGCCGACCAGATGCGACATGCTATCCCAGTCGCGTCCGTTCATGCCGGGGTCCATATATTTCGTCGTCATGGTGCGGAACTGTTCGAAGGCCTTGACCATGCCGTCGCTGCGCATCGCCTCGACGTCACCCTCGACGAAGGCCTTCTTGAAGAGATCGAGATCCATTCCGTAGACGACGACCTCGAACACCGTCGAATCGGTCCAGTCGGCGGTCGAGTGCGAGATGCAGATCTTGCCCGATGCCACGACCTTGTCGCAGGCGGCGTTGAAGTCTGCCCATGTCTTCGGCACCTCGGCGACGCCTGCTTCCTGCATGACCTTCGGCGATGCCCACAGCCAGTTGATGCGATGGATATTCATCGGCGCCGCCACCCAGCTGCCGGTCGGCTTCATCACCGGCAGCAATTCGGGAGCGACGACCTTTTCCCAGTTTTCCGCCGTCGCCAGTTCGTCGAGATTGGCGGTCATGCCGGTCTCGTTCCATTCGGCGATCTCGGGTCCCTTGAGCTGCACCGCGGGGGGTGCATTGCCGGCGATCACGTCGGCGCGCAGTTTCGCCAGCGTGTTGGCCGTGTGGCCGGCGATGGAGGTCTGCTGCCAGGCGCCACCCTTGGCGGTAAACATCTCACCGAGCTTGGCAATAGCCTGGGCGTCCGATCCGGACGCCCATTGATGCAACAGGTTGGTCTTGGGCTCAGCGAACGCGGCTCCCGCAACAAGGGTGTACGCCGTAGCGGCCGCAACGGCCGTCCTCAGATATTCCATCGTTTCACTCCCATAGGTGATGCACGGTTCGTATCGACCGCTTGTGGACGCAATTCGAGTTCGTCGCAGAGGGAGATGCAGTATCTCCGTTCTTTCCAAGATGACATATTTGAGCTATCAGTCAACGTCCTTTGTGCTCATCATGAACAAACCTTCGCTTAGAAATTGGCTGATCGACAAGCCCTCCGCATCACCGGAGAGCCTGATCGTGCGGTGCCTGCAGGAGCGCGGCGTGCTTTCTGCCTCGCAAATCGCGCACATCACCGGTTTGGCGCGGTCGACAGTTTCAACCGCGCTCAATGGCTTGAGAAAGTCCGGAATGGTGATCGAATCCTCGGCCCACCATGACGGCGCCAGGGGCATTGGCAGGCCTGCCGCGACCTTGACGCTCAATCCCGCTGCGGGCACCTGTGTCGGAATCCACCTGGGCCTCGATGAGATGCGGTGCCTCATCGCCGACGTGTCGCATTCTGTCATCGCCGAACAAACTATCGCCATGGGCTTGGACTACCAGCCACAACAGGCGGCCGAGCTCGCCAAGTCAGCAATTGCCCAATGCTACGAAGAGAACGGTCTGCCGATGGCGGGGCTCCTGGGGGTTGGGGTTTCCGTCTCGGGCCCTGTCAGCCGCGAAGGCGTGGTGCAGCGTGCGAGTATTGTTCCGACCTGGGCTGGGGTCAACATCCGCGATGTGTTCGGGCCGGTTCTCGAACAGCCGATTTTCGCCGATAACGAGAGCAACTGCTCAGCCATTGCCGAGCTGATGTGGGGCGCGGCCGTCGGCCAAGACGATTTCGTGCTGTTCAAGATCGATCTCGGCGTCGGCGGGGCCATAGTCCAGCATGGCCGGCTGGTCACGGGCATCGCCGGCGGCGCCGGCGAATTCGGGCATATCAGCATCGATCCAGGCGGCGATCTTTGCCGGTGCGGCAATCGCGGATGCCTGGAGCTTTATGCGAGTTTTGCCCGGCCGCTGCAGCAGATTGCGCGCATCGCGCGGCGGCCGGTGACGATGGACGAGGTGATCATGATGGCCGAACAGGGCGACGTCGGGGCGCTGCGGATGATCGAGGACACTGCGGACTTCGCCGGCCGCGGTCTTGGTCTGATCGGCTCGGTGATCAACCCGCCGCTCATCATCATCGGTGGCCGCATGGCTTTGGCAGGCGACATTCTCCTGGCACCGCTGATCGCGTCATATGAACGCCACACTCTCATCAAGTCCCGCGATGTCGCGCCCGCACTGCGCACGCGGATAATCGTTGGCAAGCACACGCAGAACGATGCCTTGCTCGGCGCGGTCGGCCTGGTGCTGCGCCACAACAGCCGGCTGCAATGATTTGACTTTTCGCCGAGTGGGCCGTTTCCCCAGGGCGATCGCTCGCGAAGGTCGCTGAACGCATGGACGCAGCTGGGCGCCCATTGCGGCTCAGCGCCCCGGGTGTCAGTCTCGCGATATGGATAGCCCTGCGAGAAGCGGAGCGTACGCGGCGAGCCTGCGGGATACGAACTCGGTGAAGAGCCGCACGCGCTTCGTCTTGCGTGTCTCCCCCTGTGTGAGAAGCCAGAGCGTTCCGTATATGTGCGGGTCGGTGCCCGGCACCCTCGCCAGCAGGGGGTCGGCATCTCCGACGAAACACGGCAGTCTCGTGATCCCGATCCCTTGCCGTGCTGCAACGATCTGCGCCTCGGCGTCCGGGGCCCTGAACGGAACCCCTGTGGTACGAACCTCACCCTCGTGGGCCCAAGTCGGGATGCCATGAATGTTTACGACGATCCACCGGATGGGATCAGGCGCGCCCGCACGCCACTCGGCTAGTCGTTCGCAGGACATGTAGACGCCGCCGAACAGCTCCGGTCCCATCAGGCCGTGAAGATTGAGCGGCAGGGTCTTGCGGTCGGAGACGATGCGGATCGCGACGTCCGCCTCTCGGTTGGTCAGATTTGCCACCTCGCCGGACGACAAGATTTCCATCTCGATGTCAGGATGCAGACGCGCGAAATCGGCGAAGTCCGGCATGAGCAGGTGTGTTGCGAGGAACGGTGGCAGCGTCACCCGCAGAAGCCCGCGCGCGCTCTGGTCGCGCCCGAAGACGCGCGTCTCCAGCAGGTGCGACGACGCTTCCATCTGGTCCGCGAACTCGAGGACCTCCTCGCCTGCTGCCGTCAGGCGGTAGCCCGAAGGCAGCTTTTCGAACATGTGCACCCCGAGGCGTTCCTCGAGTTGGGCTATGCGTCGCAGCACGGTCGAGTGGTTCACACCGACGCGCTCGGCGGCAGCCCGCACCGAGCCTCCGCGCGCGACAGCAAGAAAGTAGCGAACGTCATCCCAGTCGATCATGGTGCAATCCCGCACCGCGGGGTGCGCCTTCCAAAGCCCGTATCTAACACATCGAACAGCATCTCGTTGTTGGTAACACAGCCGGTTATCATAGCCTATGCCAACAAGCGCGGCCCAACTCCGAACAGCAGACACCGATCGTCGCGGGTGGCGTCAGTCGTCCAGCCGGATCGATTTCGCACCACCGATGTGCGCGCTTCCGCACTCAACAACTGCCGCCGGCGGACCCATTTCGAGGTTCTCGGCGGCAGATGCTGTCCGACACCACGAAAGGAGAAGTCATGGGAAAGCTCGAGGGTAAGGTTGCAGTCATCACGGGTGGATCGAGCGGCATGGCGCTGGCGAGCGCCAAGCGGTTCGTTGAAGAAGGCGCCTATGTTTTCATCACGGGCCGTCGGCAGGAGCCGCTGGACGAGGCCGTCAAGCTGATCGGCCGGAACGTAACCGGCGTGCGCGGCGACGCGTCCAATCTCGACGACCTCGACCGCCTGTTCGATACAGTCAAGCGGGAAAAGGGCAAGATCGACGTCCTGTACGCGAGCGCCGGCATCGGCGAAGCCGTCCCACTGGGCGAGATTACCGAGCAGCATTTCGATGCGACCTTCGGCCTGAATACGCGCGGCACGCTGTTCACGGTGCAAAAGGCGTTGCCGCTGTTCAACGATGGCGGGTCGATCTTCATGACCGGATCAGTTGCTTCGCTGAAAGGTTTTCCTGGTTACAGCGTGTATGCGGCGAGCAAGGCGGCGCTGCACGCGTTCGCACGCGGGTGGCTCAACGAGCTGAAGGGCAGGAATATCCGGGTGAACGTGCTGCACCCGGGGCCGATCGCCACACCGATGCAGGACCAAGTTCTCACCGAGGAGGCGAAGCAGATGTTCGAATCCCTGATCCCGCGGGGCAAGATGGGGCGTCCTGAGGAAATTGCCACGGCCGCGCTGTTTCTTGCTTCAGACGATTCGAGCTTCGTGAATGGGCTGGAGTTGTCTGTCGACGGAGGCTTCTCGGCCATCTGAAATCGCGCCGGATCGCGGCAAGTGGCTGATCGGCGGGAATTAGCAGAGTCCATGGTGGAACGACTTCCGCGCTGAACGTTCGGCTCGGCCGCGCGGAAGTCGTTCACGACGGGACGCCTACGCGAAGGGTCGCCACGCAGCCAAAGGATAACCCAGCGCCGTTGAAGGCCGGGCAATCAATCAACACGGATCGGAGAAGTATTATGAGCTATGCTATTGTAGGATTCGGTAAGATAGGCCAGGCCCTCGCCCACGCCTTCGCCCGTAAAAACATCAACGTGACCGTCGCGAGCCGCCGGCCGCCCGAGGCGTTGGCGCCGCAGGCTCGGGCGATCGGACCCACGGTCGTCGCCAAGTCGCTGCGGGATGCGCTCGAGGCCGACACAATCATCTTGGCGGTCCCGTTCGGGGAGCACCGCGAAGTTGCGAAAGCTCTGCCGAGCTGGAAAGGCAAGACGGTCATCGACGCGATGAACGCGTTTCCAGTCCCTGAAGAGTTGGACGGTGTCCCGTCCTCCGCCTTGGTCGCGAAGGCGTTCACCGGCGCCAAATTCGTGAAAGGGTTCAATCACCTGGTTGCGGCCACCCTGGCTGCCGATCCGATCGTCGAGGGTGGCCACCGGGTCGTCTTTCTGTCGAGCGACGACGAGGACGCGACCGTTCCCGTGGCGGCCTTGGCCAAACAACTCGGGTTCGCACCCGTCAAGCTGGGAAAGCTCAACGAGGGTGGCGCGCTGGTGCACGCACGCGGCCGCACCTGGGGCCAGCTGATCTTCCAGGATTTGTTCAAGAAGGAGCGGTAATCGATCTACGACCGTGTGATCGACGCCGAGAACTGGTCGCGCGCGCTAACTTCTTTCCCGGCGCTCAGTTCGTGAAGGGCTTCAACTACCTGCCCGCAGGCATCTTGGCTGAAGATCCGGCCATCACGGGCGGACGACCGGTAGTATTCCTGTCGAGCGATGACGAGAGCACGACTGCCACGGTCGCCGCCCTGGTCGATCGGCTCGGCTACGCGCCGGTTAACCTCGGCAAGATCGCGGAAGGCGGTCAGCTCGTGCAGGCGCGGGACAAGAGCTGGGCACCATTGATCTTCCAGGACCTGTTCAAAAAGGACAAATGAACCATGTACGATCATGTAATCTGGCCTGAGCGGTATGACCCCAGAACGTCGGCCATCTATGCGCTGAACGACATCGACATTAAGGCGCCGCCTGAAAAGGTCTGGAAGCTGCTCGTCAATGCCGAAAATTGGCTGAGCTACTTTCCTGCCGAAGATCAGGTCAAGATCTTGACAGGTGAGGCGGAACTGGCGCTGGGAACCAGGTACAGTCGAGTCACCGTCGGATTCCCGATGAGCCTTATCGTGACCGAGTTCGAGCCCTTGCGCCGGCTCGCTTGGGCGACGACAGTCGACGGCGATGAGACCGGCTCGAGCGCATATCACGGCTGGGTTATCACGCCGACCAACGATGGCTGCCATGTCCTGACCGAGGAGACGCAACAGGGAGCCTGGTTTCTGGACTTGCTCGGGCACAAGCATCCCGGCGCGCTCTACCGCTATCACCAGGAGTGGGTCGAAAGCCTCGCCCGCGCAGCGGAGGCTGAAGCAGCAAAGAAAGCGAGCTGACGCCCCCGTCCTGGCGCTGTCCACGCTTCAACGCTGCCCAACGCTGCCTTCGTCCGGGTGCTGCCGGTACTCGACGGGCGACAATCTGCGCTTCCAGCCTGGATCAGTGGATCGATCGCCTTGTTCACCTATAATTTGGAGATGAAATAACATGAATATCGAACTCAAGGGCCGCAAGGCGATCGTTACGGGGTCAACGGCAGGCATCGGCCGTGCTACCGCGGAGGGACTGGCCCGTGCCGGCGCATCGGTCGTCATCAACGGCCGTGGAGAAGCCCGGATTGACGAGGCGGTGCGGCAGATGCGACACGCCTTTCCCGGAAGCGAGATCTCGGGTATCGCCGCCGATCTCGCGACAGCGGAGGGTGCCGAGTCCTTGATCGCGCAGGCGCCGGACGCCGATATCCTTGTGAACAACGTTGGCACGGCTCACATCAGGGGCTACAGCGGCGTCGAGGACATCGCGAAGATCTCCGACGAGGACTGGCTTGGCCTCTTCCAGTTGAACGTAATGAGTGGCGTGCGCGTGACCCGTCATTACCTGCCGCGGATGGTGGCGAAAGGCTGGGGCCGCGTCGTGTTTGTAAGTAGCGAGTCCGCAGTCAACATCCCCAAGGAAATGCTTGACTACTGCATGACCAAGACAGCTCAACTCGCGGTGTCGCGCGGACTTGCCGAGGCGGTCGCGGGCACAGGCGTCACCGTCAACGCCGTCCTGCCGGGACCTACCCGCTCTGAGATCCTGGGCGACTTCATGGCGAAGCAGGCGGACGCAAACGGGATCACGCAGGAGGAAGCCGAGCAGGGCTTCCTGAAGGCGATGCGTCCGACCACCCTCATCCAACGCTTCGCGATCACCGATGAGGTGGCAAACATGATCATCTACGCATGCTCGGAGCAGGCTTCGGCGACAACCGGCGCAGCTCTGCGGGTGGATGGCGGCGTGGTCCGTTTCGTCGCCTGATTAAGGGGCAGAATGGACCGCGAGTGGATTGCCGAGACAAGGAAGACGGTATCAGCCGACGCGCTCGACTCGATCTTTTTCGTCTGCCCGGAGCTATCTGGGGTGGAATTTATCCAATGTCGTTTGCGGGACTCGTTCTCTTGGAGCGAGGTTCGCTGACTAAGCTAACCAGCAGACGGGCGGACTATCGGCAACTATCGACGGGAGCAGTTCGCCGAGAGTCTTCCGTGCCATGCTCAGGTATCGACAGTACTCCCCTTCACTCCCACTCGATGATCAATTAGGTCTATAACTTCTTGTTTTGATTGATAAAATCTTATCATCTTTCCAAGGAATGCCGTCAAGAATACCGTCAGATTCCTAGGCTGTTGAAAAGACTAAAACAATGTGGTCGCCGTCGCGGTATGCACACTTTTGACTGCATTATTTACGACTGCCATTCGGCGAGGTCAAAGCCGGAGTTCACAGACCATAAGGCAAGGACGGTCTTGCTCATGCTCGACAGCCCTAGGTCGAGTAGACGGGAATGGGCTGGCAGGAGATGGGTGTCGTGTCGAATCCTGTCGATCCTCGATCGACCAAAGCTTCGCATTCTCATCTGCTGTGACATTGTGTGGGCACACCTTTTTGAGGTCGTTCATTGGCAAGTCTTTGATGCTTGAAATTCTTCGGTGCTAGCAACATCATGTAATACGCTGGCAGGTTGACGACAAATCTCCTGTTCGATGGAGCTTGTCGTGCATTTTTTTGGATGAATCACCGTGCTAGCGTGGACACATAGGCCCAATGTTCCTCTGTCCTTCAACGTTTCCGCTTCGGAAGACGACCCAAGAAAGGCTTTCTCGGCAGTACTTTCGCGTACTGAAGTACGGAAAAACTAGAATGCCTCTCCATCTGGTCGGGGAAACGATCGAGAAGACACGCAGAGACGGGCAAACTGGTGAAGCTGATGCGCGGAATCTACGTCGATGCCGATGATGACATCGACACGGTGCTCCTCCGACACGCTGTTCGCATGTCCCAATATCTATACCCGCGTGCTATCTCTCTGCAGCCATTTCCGTGCTGCTCGGCCCAACGCGCGACGGTCGCCTCTTCCTAAGCGGTCGACGTAAGCAGCCGACCCGGCTCCGTTTCACTCAAGACCATTCAGAACGAAGGCCCGCCAACCCCTCTGTCGCACAAGCAGTGATCAACGACATTGTGAACGAGTTCCGGATGGCAGTCTCTCCCTTGCACCAGCGATTCCTCGAGGCCTTTCGGCTACGCAGAGAGCATGCAGCGTCAATGGACGACGCCATGCGGGAGGCGATCGCGAAAAGGCTTATAGAGGAATACAGCAGCGCGAAGGGAGCGGCAGACGCGGTGTGGACGCTTGCGCGCGAAAACCAACGTATCGCGAAGGCCAACAGGCCGAAGGCTACTGTGCTCCGTCGCCGCGGTCGTCCCGGTGCGCAACGAAGCTGCGATGGATCTGATCGTGGCCTGGCCATTGCCGGCGACTATATGCATATCACCGTCGCCGAGGTCCGTTGGGTTCGCCAGCGCGGACGCGTTCGTTGGCGGGATGTCGCCGAAGGGGCCTATCGGCGCGAGCAGGTCGTCACAATTCAGACGCTTGTCATTGATCGTCTGCCGGCGTCGGTTCGCTCCGCGATGTTTCCTGCGGATGGTTATTGCGAAATCCGGCCGACCGGGCGCGAGTCGCCGCGTGAGCTTGGATTTCCCCGCAATGTTGGGATCCGTAAACTTGAAGATCGCCTCCTCGACCTTGCACACGCGCAACGACTGCGTTTGGTCGCGCAGCGGATCGATCCCGCGCTGACCCGCTTGCTTGCCGGGCACAACTCGGTTCGCGCGCGCGATCGTCTGCATCAGAGTGTGGTTCTTCATTGGCTTGTCGAGATAGATCGTCGAGCAGGTTGGCACGTCGAAGCCGGTGATCCACATGGCGCAGACGAAGACCAGTCTCGACCTCCCCACCTCCTGGAGCATGGCTTCAAGCGGAACCGACGAGTTCACCGCCCGGATGCAGGAGGCCATCAACGGGATGATGCTGGACATGATCGCCGCGATTGCCCGCAAGGACTATGACGACAGGCGGCGGCGGCAGGCCCAGGGTATCCAGAAGGCCAAGCAGGAAGGGCGCTACCGGGAGCGGCCTGAGGACCAGAAGCGCAATGCGGCCATAGTGAAGATGCTCAAGGCGGGCCAGTCCTGGAACAACATCGTGGCCGCAACCGGGGCCTCCAGGAGCACCTTGCCTAGGCTGGCGAAGCGGAGCCATTTAGCGCTCCCCTCGCCACGTCATACGTAAACAGGTGGTCCGTACCGTCTGCCCTACGCACTTCAACCGCTGGACAAGGATAGCCCCGCCAGCGCGTGCTCATGTCGGTCTGAGGTACCGCCACCGGGCAGCCTCTCGGCGTCTGGCGGTCGTCTCGCTCGGGCCTGTGTCGTGAAACCGAAGGGGCACGGGGGATGCCACGCATGAGCCTGTTATCCGATGGGTCGTAAGAAAATTTGGCCCGGATATTCCGATCCCTCCTTTTGACCCCGTTGAACCCGCTCACCCGAATTGTCTATCCGAGCTAGCCCAAGCGGCCGATTTGGGGGCGATCTTTATCGGCTACTAATGACCTGTCGCTTGACGCTGGGGTAGATTGGGTGGGCACGCGCGTCAGGCCGGAGTGTAGGCTGGGGTACGGAAGTCGCAATCTTTGAAGGCCCGTCCCCGGCCGCACTCTTGAGACACCCGCCCGGGTGGCCTTGGGGGCGGCACTAGCCGGTGTAAGACTGACAGGGTGCCCAAGGCTCCGCTGTCTGGTCCTGTCATCGCTCAGTCACTATTTAGTTGTGCTGCCACTGCACCCTGCGAAGGCAGCTCAAAGCAGCGGGGACTAACCCCAAGCCCCCCACCCGGTCCCCGCTGCTCATTTACCGACTACCGTCGCAATGACGTCAAGGCCCGCGTGACCACCTACAACATCGCAGCACACGCCAGAACCCGGCATGATCGTCAAGGCTTTCCGGTGCCGTTGCGGCTCAACGCGCTGCGTTCACGGCGGAATTCGTGAAGGGAGAGATTCGCGCGGCAGGCGCACTGGACGGGCGCGCCATCTTGTCTATCTAACCGCCGACGCAAACCTCACCACGGAAACAATCCACCTCGATCACGAAATCCCAAACATCGTCCTCAAAACGAGCATTCCTCTCGACCTGCTGTTCGGAACCTACCTCGGCCATTAATTTCACATAATTTCACATTCCAAACAGAGACGAAAGTTGGCCCAGAGCTTACGGCCGAAACGCTAGCTTAGGCAGTTGGATGCACCGTAACGGGGGCGAGGCTTCCGCGCCGATTCCAAATCCTTTGCTCTTCGGCCGTCCCCTCGTCCGTCTTGACTAGTACGAGCCCACAGCCTATTTCAGCGCCACGTTAGCACTCTCCACTGGCGAGTGCTAACCACGCTCCGGCAACGGAGAACCTTTCAACCTCCGCACCAGGGATATCCAAAATGGCAAAGTCGAATTTCCGGCCGCTGCATGACCGCGTGGTCGTTCGTCGGGTCGAATCCGAATCCAAGACCTCAGGCGGCATCATCATCCCCGATACGGCTAAGGAAAAGCCGCAGGAAGGCGACATCATCGCCGTTGGTTCCGGCGCCCGCGACGAGGCCGGCAAGCTCGTCCCGCTGGACGTCAAGGCCGGCGATCGCATCCTGTTCGGCAAGTGGTCGGGCACCGAAGTCAAGCTCAATGGCGAAGACCTTCTGATCATGAAGGAATCCGACATCATGGGCATCATCGGCTGAATATCGGCCTCACCATCACTTAAATCCCAGGGCTCAATTCAAGCCCCTGCCAGGAGCTAAAAATGGCTGCCAAAGACGTAAAATTTTCTCGCGATGCCCGTGAGCGCATGCTGCGCGGCGTCAACA
>NZ_JBVVQB010000027.1:0-95880 GCF_055811775.1 Mesorhizobium sp. WSM4844
CCCCACTCCGAGTCCCCCCCCCCCCACCCCCCCCCCCACTCGGGGCGGGCACAATCCGGTGGCCCCCGCCCTCGGCAGATTGCCTGCCTTTCGGCGCCAACGCGAAGTTAAAGGTGCGCGGCAGCGTTCCCTCCCCCTTGTGGGGAGGGTTAGGGTGGGGGTACATCGTAGAGCGAAAGCCTCGGCTGGATGCGTCGGCTCGCTGCAAAAATCCGGCTTCGTTTTGCAGTTCCTGGACGTCTGCATTTTCGGATATGATCGGATCGACCGGGCGCGCTCCCACCCCGGTCGGGAGGCTATTGTTGAGGAACCTAGGCAACCCGCACAGGGCCACCGACGGCGTTCCGATCACACGGCGTGATCTGATTGCGGCCGCCGTTTCGGGTGCGGTCTTCGCCCCCGTTGCGCTTGGCGCCGAGGAAGAGAGTTTAAAATTCGGCCTGACGCCGGTCTTCCTCTCGAACGATCTCGAACTGCTTGGCCATCTGCGCAGCTATCTCAGCGCCAGGATCGGTGGCCGGATCGAGCTCGTGACGCGCCGCACCTATCAGGAGATCACCGCGCTGCTGGTTTCCGGCCAGATCCAGTCGGCATGGATCTGCGGCTATCCCTACGTGCAGTTCAAGGCCGATCTCGACCTTGTCGCAGCCCCGGTCTGGCACGGCAAGCCGCTCTACCAGTCCTACCTGATCGCTTCGGCCGACCGTAAAGTGGATGACTGGGCCGGACTGAAAGGCGACGTCCATGCGTTCTCGGACCCTGACTCGAATTCGGGTTTTCTGGTGACGCGGGCGCTGCTTGCGGAGAACCGCCAGCTTGCCGGCAGCTTTTTCGCACGCAGCTTTTTCACCTATGGCCACCGAAACGTCATTAGGGCCGTCGCCTCCGGCCTCGCTCAGTCGGGCAGTGTCGACGGCTACGTCTACGAGGTCATGCGCGAGACCGAGCCGGATCTGGTGAAGCAGACCAGGATCGTGCGCAAGTCGGAATGGCTGGGCTTTCCGCCAATAGCGTCGCCGAAGTCCGTCGCCAACGATCGACGCGTCAGGGCGTTGCAGCAGGCCTTGATTTCCATGCAGGATGATGCCGAGGGTCGCAAGGTCCTTGCCCTGCTTCGTCTGGACGGGTTCGTAGCAACCGGTCCGTCGCACTTCGACGCGATTGCGGCCAAGGTGGAAACCGTGAGGCAGTTTGGATGAAACTGTTTTGGCGTTTCCGATCGATTCCCGTCTCCTACCGCGTGCCGGTCCTTGTCGCCTTGCTCATGGTGGTCATCAGTGCGGCCATTTCCGAGCGCGTGCTCAGCCGGCTGTCGCGGACACAGGAAAGCTTCCTCAACGGTCTTGCCGAAACCTATCTGGACGGGCTTTCGTCAGCGGTCGTGCCGGCTGTGTTGCGGGCCGACGTCTGGGAGGTGTTCGACGCGCTCGACAGGTCCTCGGCGTCGTATAAATCGCTCGCTCCGATCGAGACCGTGGTGACCGGCTCAGACGGCAAGGTGCTCGCGGCGAGCGATCCGAACCGGATCGCGACCTATTCCGAATTGTCGGCCGATTACCGCAATCGCTATGGGCCGGACGTCGTCACCATCGACGAGGCCAGGTTGACCGGGTTCGCCCACCGCGATCTCGTCTACCAGGGCCAGCCGATCGGCACCATCCACGCGACATTCGATGTTTCGCATCTCTTTGCCGAGCGGCGTGAGATTCTGGTCACCCTGCTCATTACCAATGGCGTCCTTGCGGCGTTGTTCGCGCTGGGCGGCTTCGTGCTGGTGAGGCAGATGATCGGGCCGATGCGGGTGCTGGAGGATCACATGCGCGCTGCAGCGCATGGCGCGGCCGAGCCGATCTCACCGTGGGAAATCCCGGCCGGGGACTCCGAAGTCGCAGGCCTGTTCCGCGGCTACAACGCCCTTGTCCATGCCGAGCGTGAGCGCGCGAACCTCGCCATGCAGCTCGCCGAGGAAGAGAAGCTGTCGAGCCTCGGGCGTCTCGCTTCCGGCATGGCGCACGAGATCAACAATCCGCTTGGCGGCCTGTTCAACGCACTGGATACGTTGAAGACCCATGGCGAAACCCCCGGTGTTCGCGACACATCGATCAGCCTGATCGAGCGCGGCCTTGCCGGCATTCGCGACGTGGTCGAGGCCGCGCTTGCGACTTATCGGCCAGAACGATCGCAGCGCCCGATGACGGCCGCCGATCTGGATGATGTCCGCCTGCTGCTGAAGCCGGAATTGCGCCGCAAGCGGCAGCGGCTGGATTGGAGCGTCGCATGGAATAGTGCGCGGGAATTGCCCATCCGAGGCGGTCCGGTCCGTCAGGCAGTCCTCAATCTCCTCCTCAATGCCAGCGCGGTCACTCCGGAGGACGGGGCGGTTTCGCTGACGGCGATGAGCCGGGAAGACCGGTTGCACATCGAAATTGGCGACCAGGGCACCGGGATGCCGGCCGACATCGCGGGGATTCTCATCGACCAGGACCCCGGTCCGGCGGTGCGCGTGGGGCGTGGCCTCGGCCTCTGGATGGTCCGCCGCGTGGTTGACGATCTCGGCGGACGTGCCAGTATCGCAGCCAAAAGAGGCGGAGGGACGGTGGTCACGCTGACAATTCCCTTCGACAGGGAGGACACCAAAGCCCATGCCGCCTGAGCGCGCCCGGATAGGCCTCGTCGAGGACGATCCCGTCATGGGCGGGTCGATCGTCCAGCGCCTCGAGCTTGAGGGCTGGCAGGTGAATTGGTGGCAGTCAGGGCGGGATGCCATCTCCGGAATTGAAGGCCTCTGCGGTTGCCTCGACCTGGTGATTTGTGACGTCCGTCTCCCGGATATTTCCGGCGAAGTGGTTTTCAGCGAGCTTGCCAACCTGCCGAATTCGCCGCCCTTTGTCTTCGTGACCGGCCATGGCGAGATTGACCAAGCTGTCCGGTTGATGCGATCCGGCGCCGTCGATTTCATGACCAAGCCGTTCGCGATGGATGAATTCCTGCGCAGGATCGATGCCGCGCGGCGGACAACGCATAGCCAGCTTCGTCTCAAGGGCTATTTCCTCGGCGAGTCCCCGGCCATCCAGCATGCCGAAGACCTGCTGCGTCGTTATGCGGGCCACGATCTTCCGGTGCTGATCACCGGCGAGACCGGATGCGGGAAAGAAGTGGCGGCCCGTCTGCTGCATGAGGTCTCACCTCGGCGCCTGGAGCCGTTCATCGCCGTGAACTGTGCGGCGATCCCGGCCGAACTGCTGGAAAGCGAGATTTTCGGTCACGAAAAAGGGGCGTTTACCGGGGCGCAGCAGCGGCATCTCGGATACGCCGAACGGGCCGGAAAAGGCACGTTGTTCCTAGACGAGATCGGCGACATGCCAATGCCGCTTCAGGCAAAACTGCTCAGGCTCATTGAGGATGGCAGTTTCAATCGCGTCGGCGGCGAGACGCCCTGCACGTTTGGTGCACGGGTCGTCTCCGCCACGCATCGCGACCTCGGCCAACGCGATGGCCGGTCGAGCTTCCGCGAAGACCTGTATTTTCGCCTCGCGGTCCTGCCGGTGACGATTCCACCGCTGCGCGAGCGGCATGAGGACATCACCTGGCTGCTCGACAGGTTCCTTGAAAACGCAGCGACCCGATCCGACACCCGGATCCGGGGTTTCAGCGCGCTGGCCGAGGAGGCCGCACTCGCCTATCCCTGGCCCGGAAATGTGCGGGAGCTTAGAAACCGTGTCGAGCGGGCGGTGGCGTTGTCGACCAGTGAATGGATCATGCCCGGCGACCTGTTCCCGGAGCGGACAACAAAGCCCGCAACTGCTGCATTCGTGCCGCTGGCCGATGTTCGCGATGCCGCGGAGCGGCGGCAGATAGAGCGGGCGCTGGACGAAACCGGCGGTCAGATCGCAAAAGCAGCCGGGTTGCTGGCGATATCGCGGACGACGCTTTGGGAGAAGATGACGCGGCTCGGCGTTGCCGATCGGGCGCGTTCGACTTCCTGAACCTTAGGCAGTGCAGCATGTCCGGATTTCCGAACATGCGGGCTGCATGGCGCGGGTTTTACAGCAGTTTCTCGCATGAAACCGGCGGCTTCTCCGGTTGGCACAGGCGTTGCAAGACCGCTTGCGACGATTTCGCCAATGGGAGGAATGCATGGATCGCTGCAACAGGCTGGTCGACATCGGCCGCCGTCAATTCTTGAGGGGAGGGGCGTTCGCCGCCGCCGGCATGGCCACCGCCGTGGCGCTGCCGGCACAAGCCGAGACCAAGGCCGCACCCGGTCTGGCGCTGGTCGAATACCCGTCGAACAAGCTGGCCAATATTGCCGATTTGAAACCAAATGAGCCTTTCGATGTCGGCTACCCCGATGAGAACGCGCCCGGTGTGCTGCTGAAGCTTGGAATGAAAGTTGAAGGCGGCGCCGGTCCTGACGGCGACATCGTCGGCTTCTCCACCATCTGCCCGCACAAGGGCTTCCCGCTCAACTACAACGCCGACGACCACTCCTTCAATTGCCCCGGCCATTATTCGCGCTTCGATGCGGATGCCGGCGGGCAACAGATCTGGGGGCAGTCGACCGCCAACCTGCCGCAATACGCGCTCCGCATCGACGACAAGGGCGACATCTATGCCGAGGGCCTGGACGAGCTGCTCTACGGCCGTCTGAGCAACGTGCTTTAAGGGAGGATCGGATCATGGCCTACAAACGTCACATCGACCGGCTGCCGATCATTCCGGCGGATGCCAGGAAACACAACGTCACCTGCCACTATTGCATCGTCGGCTGCGGCTATCACGCCTACACCTGGCCGACCAACAAGCAGGGCGGCACCGATGCCGCCTCGAATGTGTTCGGCGTCGAGCTGTCCGAGCAGCAGGCCGCCGAGACCGACGCCTGGTACGCGCCGTCGATGTACAACATCGTCAAGCAGGACGGCAAGGACGTCCACATCGTCATCAAGCCGGACCACGACTGCGAGGTGAATTCCGGCCTCGGCTCGGTGCGCGGCGCCCGCATGGGCGAGCTGCGTTACTCGACCGCCCGCGGCTCGCAGCAGCAACGTCTGACCGATCCAATGGTCTGGCGGTACGGCCAGATGCAACCGACCTCCTGGGAGGATGCCCTCGATCTCGTTGCCCGTGTCACCGCCGCCGTCGTCAAGGATCAGGGCGAGGATGGGCTGTTCGTCTCCGTTTTCGATCACGGCGGTTCGGCCGGCGGCTACGAAAACACCTGGGGCACCGGAAAACTCTATTTCGGCTCGATGAAGGTGAAGAACATCCGCATCCACAACAGGCCGGCCTACAATTCCGAGGTCCATGCGACGCGCGACATGGGCGTCGGTGAGCTGAACAACTGCTACGAGGATGCCGAACTCGCCGATACGCTCGTCTCGGTCGGCAACAATCCGTTGGAGACGCAGACCAACTATTTCCTCAACCACTGGGTCCCGAACCTGCGCGGCACCTCGCTCGACAAGAAGAAGGCCCAGCTTCCGGACGAGCCGCACGATCGCGCGAAAATCATCTTCGTCGATCCGCGCCGCACCGTATCGGTCAACGCGGCCGAGGCCGAAGCCGGCAAGGACAACGTCATGCACCTTGCCATCAATTCCGGCACCGACATGGTGCTGTTCAATGCCTGGCTGACCGAGATTTCCGACAAGGGCTGGGTCGACAAGGCTTTCATCGACGCGTCGACCAAAGATTTCGACAAGGCGCTTGCCGCCAACAAGACCACGCTTGAAGATGCTGCGAAAATTACCGGGCTGACCGTCGACCAGATCCGTCAGTCGGCGGCATGGATCGCCGAGCCCAAGGACGGCAAGCGTCGACGCACCATGTTCGCTTACGAGAAGGGCCTGATCTGGGGCAACGACAACTATCGCACCAATGCCGCGCTGGTGAACGTCGCGCTCGCCACCGGCAATGTCGGTCGCGAGGGCGGCGGCTGCGTTCGCATGGGCGGCCACCAGGAAGGCTATGTCCGTCCCTCCGACGCGCATGTCGGTCGACCCGCCGCCTATGTCGACAAGCTGCTGATCGAGGGCAAGGGCGGCGTTCATCACATCTGGGCCTGCGACCATTACAAGACCACGCTGAACGCCCACCAGTTCAACATGGTCTACAAGAAGCGCACAGACATCGTGAAGGATGCGATGAGCAAGGTCGCGTATGGCGACCGGCAGGCGATGGTCGAAGCTATCCTGGCCGCCATCAAGGCCGGCGGCCTGTTCTCGGTCGACGTCGACATCATCCCGTCGAAGATCGGCGCGGCGAGCCATGTCTGGCTGCCGGCGGCCGAGTCGGGCGAGATGAACCTGACATCGATGAACGGCGAGCGTCGCATGCGGCTGGTCGAGCGCTACATGGACCCGCCCGGCAACGCCAGGCCGGACTGTCTGATCGCAGCCGGGCTTGCCCAGCACATGGAAAAAGTGCTGCGCGAAATGGGCGACAATGCCTATGCCGACCAGTTCAAGGGTTACGACTGGAAGACTGAGGAAGACGCCTTCATGGACGGCTACAACAAGAATGCCGGAGGCGGCGAGTTCGTCACCTATGAGCGTCTGAAGGCGATGGGCAATAACGGCTTCCAGGAGCCCGCCACCGGTTTCGAAGACGGCAAGATCGTCGGCACCAAGCGTCTCTATAGCGACGGCAAGTTCGGCACAAAGGACGGCAAGGCGACCTTCATGGAAGCGCAATGGCGCGGCCTGCAGGCGCCGGGCAAGGAGGAGCAGAAGAAGAATAACAAGTATCTCATCAACAACGGGCGCGCCAACCAGGTCTGGCAGAATGCCTTTTTGGACCAGGAGAGCGAATTCGTGATGGACCGCTGGCCCTATCCGTCCATCGAGATGAGCTCGGACGACATGAGCGAACTCGGGGTGAAGAACGGCGACCTCGTCGAGGTTTATAACGAGAGCGGCTCGACCCAGGCGATGGTCTACCCGACGCCGAGCGCCAGAAAGGGCGAGACCTTCATGCTGTTCGGATTCCCGACCGGCGTGCAGGGCAACGTCATCAACGCCGGCACCAATGAGCTGATCCTGCCCAACTACAAGCAGACCTGGGCGAACATCCGGAAAATCTCGGATGCGCCGGAAGGCGTGAAGCACCTGTCGTTCAAGTCGCAGGAGTATCAGGCCGGCTGAGGCGGCCCTCCCAAGCCCCATCAGGCCGCCGACCAATGCCATGAGGCAGCGGCGGCCTCGAGCTTCTCCTCGGGACTGCCGAGGGCTGGGACCCGAATCTCGGAGCTGCGCAAAACCCCGTGCGTTCGCCAGGCAGACGTCACGGCTGGGTCTGGCGCGTGGCGGCCGCCAGTGCGTCAATGTCGTCGTAGAGCGCCTGACTGTGATGGTAGAGCTGCTCGAAAACCGGTTGGGTGCGGCTGTAGATCTCGACCCATCCGGGGTCCGGCAGGATTTCGGCGCCGTAGCTCACGAAGCGCTCGGCCGCCTGGTCGACGCGCGAGAAGCGGCCTGTCGCCGTCGCGGCCATCGCGGCACAACCGACAATGCCGCATTCGGGCTCCCGCGGGACCAGGATCGGAATGTTGAAGGCACTGGCCTTGATCTTCAGCCACAGTTCGGTGCGCGCCCCGCCACCGGCGGCGATGACGCGCTCCAGCGGCCTGTTCGACGCCTGTTCCATGATGCGGATGTGGCGCGTCATGGCAAAGGCGATGCCTTCCAGGATCGAGCGGTGCAGATGCTCCATGCCATGCCCGGCGCCCAATCCGAAGAACTGTGCGCGGGCGTTGCGATGGCGCCCCAGGCGTTCGCCGGTGAGAAAGGGCATGAAGAGCAGCGCGTCGCAACCGGCCGGCGCCTCGGCGGCGCGGGCGACGATCTCGTCGTAAGACAGCGCGTTGACGTGGAAGGCGCGGCGTGCCCAGCGCATGCCGTCGCCGCCGGTCTCCAGCAGCACGAATTGCGCCCAGTTGCCTTCGACCGTCGCAACGTTCGAGATTTCCGGGTCAAGCAGCGGCTTCTCCGCGATAACAGTGATGATGGCGCCCGTGCCGGTGCTGTCGGAACCCATTCCCGGGCGACAGGCGCCTGAGCCGAGGAGTGCCACCGGATAGTCGGCGCCACCGACCAGCACCGGGGTTCCAGAGCGCAGGCCGCTGTCGAGCGCCGCCTGTTCGGTGACGTGGCCGACGACATCCAGCGGATTGCGGATCGGCGGCAGCTTGGCGGCATCGAGACCCATGCGCTCGATCATCACCGGCGACCAGTCGAGCCGCTCTGGGTTCATCAGGAAACTGCAGGACGCGTCGCCTGTATCCATGGCGATCTCGCCGGTCAGCCGGTAGTTGATGTAATCCTTCGGCATGATGGCGACGGCGCTGCGGGCGTATGCGGCGGGATCGTTGTCTCGGACCCATTGCAGTTTGAAGCCCGGCCATGCGGGGGTCGGCGTGTTGCCGCTTTCGGGCAGGTAGCTGTCCGGCTGGTTCGCTTGCTCGAAGCGACGGACGAGATCGACGGTGCGCTTGTCGTTCCAGAGCGGTGCCGTGTCGCGCGTCAGCGCTCCGTGCGCGTCGAGCAGGACCAGCCCGTGCATCTGCCCGCAGACGCAGATGGCGGAGATGTTTTCGCGGGCGCCTTCGACGCGGTCCAGCACCGTCTTGACGCTCGCTCGCGCACCCTCCCACCAGTCGAGCGGCCGCTGTTCGGCCCAGCCGAATTCCGGCACGATCTGGTCGTGCTCGCGCGACGCAAGCTCGAGGATCTTGCCGGCGACATCGATCAGTGCGGCGCGGACGCTGCCGGTGCCGACGTCGATGGCGAGGAAAAGGTCGCCGCTCATTTCGGAAGAGTCCTGAGATGGGCAAACATGTGATCCTCTGTCTATCGGTCAGAGCGAGCGCGGCGTGACGAGACCCACGGCATCAGCCTTTCACCGCTTCGATGGCGATGCGCGACATCGCGTCGAAATCCGGCCCGGACACCGGGATCGCGATGTCGAAGACCTCTGCGATCACCTGCGTCCAGCCATGCAGGAAATATGTCCAACCATCCTCGATCTGCAACTGCTGTCGGGCCTGCTGCCGCCTTGCCTGGTCGAGGAAGATCAGGTCGCCGCGATAGTTGAGATCCCAGGCAATGCCGCGCTTGGGGAACACGCCGTCATCGGTAATCGGCGAGCCGGGCGCGTCCTTGCCAAGTCCGGTCGCGTTGATCACCAGCGAGCCTGGTTTCAGTGCCGCCAACGTCTCGTCATTGATCTCTGGTCGGTCCGCCAGGACATATTCGATCTCGACCGTCGACATCATGTCTTTGTGGATGCGCTCGATTTCATCGAGACGCGGCTGCCAACGGTCGCTGACAATGATGCGCGAAGGCACGTCGGCGCTACGTTGCTTGCGCATCAGGTGCCAAGTGATCGCTATCGTCGATCCGCCGGCGCCCATCGACAGGACCTCCGCGCCGGTGTCCGCAAAATATCCCGCCGGAATGAAACCGTCTATCGCAAGGCCCGAAGAGATCGGATCCTTGGCATGGCAGACGAGTTTTCCGCCCCGCTTCGACAGGCAACTGGTCTCGTGCATCAGGCGGCCGTACGGATCGATCACATCGAACAGGTCGCGCGCTGCGTTGAAAAGATCGATCTTGTGCGTGGTGACCAGCGCGCCAAGCGACTGCGGGTCGGATTTTATGAAGGAGACGACCTCACGGTAGGCCTCCGGATCGGCATGGAGTGGAAAGTCGATGCCCCTGAGAACCGCATCCTTGAGAACCGCTTCCTTCAGCCCGAGGTGGCGCGCCCATGCCGGGAAAACCCGCATGATCGAGCTGCTCGTCGTCGTGACGCCGATAAAATAGAATGTCGGCTGGATGGCCGGCAGATAGCGGCTCATTTGCCATTCTCCCGGATTTTCTCCGCGCGCAGTGCAGCAATGCTAAATGAAGCAGCGATCTCGTAGCGAGCCTTCATGCTGGCGCCGTGCCGGATTGTTGCCCATAGAGGGCAGAGATCAGCTTTGCGTCACGCGGTCGCCAATCCGGGTTGTCGACTTGCCTCCAGCCTCCATCGCCGGCGACCACACGCGAGCGCATGCCTCCCGATCTCGCGATGATCTCGTAGTCCTGCCCTGAATCGGCGGGGTAGCAGAACAGCATCACCAGATCGCCTTCCCCGACATTGATCGAGCGGTGGACCCAGAACGGCGGAACATAACAGACGGTCTGGGCGTCGATCGGCAGGATGCGAACCTCGCCCTCCGGCGACTCCATCAGCATGAGACCGTGGCCTTTCTGGCCATAGTAGATCTCGGGCCGGTCGGCCTGCCTGTGGATGTGACCGCGCGTCATGAAATATTCGTCGCCGACCTTGCCTGGCGCCATGTGCGTGACGCCGAAAATCAGGTCGCCCGACTGCTCGGTCGGTCGGAACTCGGAGACCTCGTAGACGATGCGCTCGCCCCATGTCGCGCGCATGGCTTCGAAGGCCGCGGCGTCGGCATAGAGCCCGTCCAGATCGCGGAGGCGCTTCTGGTAGCTGCCGGTTGCATCTCCCATCGCACCAGTCGACAGGTCGACCTTGCATGCAATGGGCTCAAACAATCTCGTCAAAGGACTACCTCATATTGCGTTGCAGCTGCGTCGGCGCTGATCTGGCCCGCACCTCTGCTTTCGACAAGAACCACACTTGCTTTGCAGGGTACGATTTGCTCCCTATGCAGACCAGCCTGGAGGTTGCTGGATTATGGCAGGTTTCGACCACGAAGCACACGACAGTGGGTTGGGCGGCATGCCGCATCCGCTGTCTTAAGCAATCCGGGAGACCCGCCTTGCTCCTCCAGGTCGCCTTCGACAAGCCTGAGCACCTGGCCCTGCTCGCGCAGATGAAAGAATTTGCCGACATTATCGAAATCGGCACGCCGTTGCTGAAACGCCTCGGCCTCTCGGCCATCACCACGGCGCGCGAGCTCTGCCCTGAAGTCATGGTGTTGGCTGATACCAAAACCGTCGACGCCGGCCGGTTCGAGGCTGATATGGTATTCGGCGCCGGCGCCGCATTCATGACGGTGCTGTCGTGTGCTTCGTCCGCCACGCATGAGGCGGTCGGAAAACGTGCCGCCGCCTTCGGCGCGACGGTCGTCGTCGATACCATCACCGAGGCGGGCAAGGCAGAATTGCTTCCCTTGAATGCTGTCTTCCCCGAAAGCTTCGGCTACATCGCTGTCCACTCGCCAACCGATGCGCGGCTGGCCGGCAACATTTCCACGTCACATATCGACGCCGTCAGAAAGATGCATGATCGTGGCTTCCTGGTTTCGCTCGCCGGCGGGATCGGCCCCGACACGCTGGAAGCGGTGATCGCAGTCGAGCCCGAAATCCTCGTGGTTGGCAGCGCCATCACGGAATCCGCAAACCCGAAAGAGGTAGCACGATGGATTCGCGACAGATTGCCCAATCCAGGCCGTGGCTGGCCGTGGGACAGGAGATAGCCGACCTTCTCGGCCGGATCGACGCCGACGCCTTTGCAAGGCTGGTGCAGGCGTTCGATGACCCTGATCAGCGATGGTTCTTTTCCGGGCAGGGACGCTCCGGCCTTGTCGCGCAGATGGGTGCGATGCGCTTCATGCATCTTGGCCGAACGGTGCATTTCGTCGGTGAAGTATCGGCGCCATCGATCCGCGAGGGCGATGCGCTGCTGATCGTCTCCGGCTCTGGAGAGACGCCGGTCAGTACAGGTTTTGCCCGCATCGCCAAAGCGGAGGGCGCCAAGGTCGTTACGCTGACGCATAAGCCAGCCGGTAGCCTGGCCGGCATTGCCGATGTCACGCTGCATGTCCCTGTCGAGAAATCGCAACAGTTTGGCGGCAGCCTGTTCGAGCAATCCTGCCTCATCCTGCTCGATAGCATTGTGCTCTTCATGGCCCAGCAGATACCCGACGCGCACAGACTGATGTTGCACCGCCACACCAACTTGCAGTGACCATGCCGACGGTGGTGAGCATCGGTCACGGGGATTGTCGATGCGGTGGAATATTCCCCAGGCAAGATCGAGCGGTTTTCTGGCGACTCCGCGCTAAAACCGCCGCGCGCTTTTGGGCGACATGCATTAGCCGGGAAGCCCGCGGGGCAGCTCACCTTCCGTCGCGGCAAGGCACTGGACTCGCTGCGCGATGCCGATATTGTGCTTGGCAAGCGTTGGTGCCGTGCTCTGGCGACGGCAACCGACGGGGAGATACCGGCGGCTTGGTTCGCAGGAACATGTCCCGGTCAACACGGGAGGAAGTCTGATGAGAATTGGGGTCTTTCTGGCCGGCTTTTCGGCTTTTGCCGCGCTGGTTGGCGCGCCTGCCTTTGCCCAGGACAAGCCGTTTGCGGGGGTTACCGTGAACGTCATTACGCAGACCGGTGCGATTCAGGAGCCGCTGCAGCGGCGTGCGCCCGAGTTCGAAGCGCTCACCGGCGCCAAGATCAATGTCATCGCAGTGCCCTTCTCGGATCTCTATCAGAAGATTCTCACCGATTGGGCGAGCGGCACCAACTCGGTCGACGCCGGCGTGTTCGCCCCGCAATGGATGGTCGACTACATTGCCGGCGGCTACCTCGAGGACCTGACGCCGCGGGTCGAGGCCGACAAGGACATCCAGCAGGACGATGTGGGCGCGTTCTTCCGGGACTTCTCCGAGAAGTACAGCGGCAAGACCTACATGATCACGCTCGATGGCGACTTCCACATGATGTACTACCGCAAGGATGTGCTCGAAGCGGCCGGCCTGGCGGTGCCGAAAACCTGGGACGAGTATCTCGAGGTCGCCAAGGCCACGCACGGCAAGGACATGAGCGGCGATGGCACGCCGGATTTCGGCTCCTGCATCGCCAAGAAGCGCAACGCGCAGAGCTATTGGTTCGTCACCGATGTGGTCGGCTCGATGACCCAGTCCAAGGGAACCAGCCAGGGCACCTTCTTCAACACCAAGGACATGACGCCGCTCGTCAACAACGACGCCTTCCGCAAGGCGCTCGACTTCCTGTCTGAATCGACCAAGTACGGCCCGCCGGACGAACTGAACCTCGACGTCAGCGATACAAGGCCGCTCTTCGCTTCCGGCCGCTGCGCGCTGAACCTCGACTGGGGTGATGTAGGCACGATCTCGATCGATCCGAAGCAGTCCAAGGTGATGGGCAAATGGGGCGCTGCGATCATGCCCGGATCCAAGGAGGTCCTGAACTGGGACACCGGCAAGCTAGAAGCCTGCACGGCAGAAAACTGCCCGCACGCGATCGACGGCGTCAACCATGCACCATTCGCCGCCTTTGGCGGCTGGGGCGGCGGCATCAACGCGGCGGCCGATCCGAAGGTGAAGGACGCCGCCTACGCCTACTTCTCGTTCATGACGCAGCCAGCGCAATCGAATGCCGACGTTACCGTCGGCGGCACCGGGTTCAACCCGTACCGCACCTCGCAGCTCGGCTACAGCGACCTTTGGAAGAAGGCCGGCATGAGCGAGGAGGAGGCCAAAGTCTACCTGGGCGCGATCAACGACAGCATGAGCAGCCCGAACATGATCCTCGACCTGCGCATCCCACAAAATCAGAAGTACCAGCAGGTCGTGCTCGACGAGGCGGTCTCGCGCTTCCTCGCCGGCGAAATCGACAAGGAAGCGACCGTCGCGGCGGTCGAGGAAGGCTGGAATGAGCTGAACGAAGAGGTTGGCAAAGACGAGCAGCTCAAACTTTACAAGGCGACCATCGGCGCCAAATAGGCAGCCAAGCAAACAACCCGGCGTGGCATCGTCCGCGCCGGGTCTGATGCCTGCCCCACTTTCTCAGGGTATGATGACCGCAACCGACACGATGCCAGACGCTGCCGACCGCCGCAGCTGGGCCGAATGGCTGGACGGTCACTCAGGCCGGATCATGGTGCTGCCAGCCGTCGTCGTGCTTCTCTGCTTCGCAATTTTTCCGCTCATCATCTCGGCCTATCTCGCTCTTTCGCGCTTTGCGCTCGCGTCGGGCGGATTCACGTTGAAATTCATCGGACTTTTGAACTTCCGCAAGCTGCTGGTCGGCTCGCAGCAGTATCACCTGCTCGGTAAGTTTGGCACGTTCGGCTTTGTCCAATTCGCTTTGCTGGCCTTGATCGCGGCAGGGCTGTTTTTCCTCCTCGCCCGCTACTTGTTACGTGGCAGGCCGACCATCGTCGGCACGGTTGGTCGGCTTCTCGCGACGGCGATGGCGATGGGCCTGGCGGTTCTTGCGCTGGCCACCATGGCGCCGGGCGGCGTGCCGGGGACTGTCGTCAACACGCTTCTCTACGTGTTCGTCGGCGTGTCCGTGCAGTTCGCACTGGGGCTCGGCCTCGCGCTGCTGTGCGGCCAGCCGATCCGCGGCCGGAATTTCTTTCGCGTCCTCTTCTTCATCCCGCTGATGGTAACCCCGGTCGGCATCGCCTACACGTTCCGAATGCTCGCCGACATGCAGAAGGGGCCTTTCGCCCCGCTCGTGCGCGCTTTCGGCATCAGCGAGTGGTCGTGGGCGACGGAGGCCTGGTCGGCGCGGCTGATGGTGTTGGTCGGCGACACCTGGCAGTGGACGCCGTTCATGTTCATCGTGCTGCTGGCGGCCATCGAAAACCAGCCGCGCGATCAGGTCGAGGCGGCACGGCTGGACGGCGCCAACGGCTTCCAGATTTTTCGCGACATTACCTGGCCAGCGATCGCGCCGATTGCCGCTACCGTCGTGCTGATCCGGCTCATCGAGGCTTTCAAGATCATCGATCTGCCGAACGTGCTCACCGGCGGCGGCCCCGGCCTGGCGACGGAATCGATGACGCTCCATTCCTTCATTTCCTGGCGCACCCAGGATCTCGGCGGCTCGGCCGCTATCGGCTACATGCTGCTCTTCATCTCGACCATCGTATGCGTCTCGTTCTTCAACTTCGTGGTCCGGCCGGCGCGCCGGTTCGAAGCATGAGCACCGAGCCGCGCTCGCTGGCGCGCCGGCTGTTCGAGCCGGCCTCGATCGACAGCCAGGCGCCGGTCGCCAGGGTGGTGACCTATGTGCTGCTGTTCCTGTGGACGCTGGTTGTGGTGCTTCCTCTCTACTGGGTGTTCATCACGTCCTTCAAGGGGCCTGGGGAGGTCGACAACGGGCCGTTCTATCTTCCGTTCGTCGACTTTGCTCCCTCGCTTCAGGCATGGGACTTCATGCTCGTGCAGAATTATACGCTGCGCCCTTACATGAATTCGGTCGTTGTCGCCGTCGCCAGCACGCTGCTCGCAGTCCTGATCGGCTCGCTGGCAGCCTACGCGCTCGTGCGTATCCGCTTCCAGGTGAAGCTCGCTGCCGTTGCAATCTTCCTGATCCTGCTCACCGCAATCATCGTGGCGGTGGCCACTTTCGGCGTGCGCTGGGAGATCGCCATTGTCGTGGCGGCAGCTCTCTTCGTCATTGCGCTGTTCACGCTCGTTGGACGCACGAAGCTTGCGGTCGGCAACAGCGACATTGAGTTCTGGATCATCTCGAACCGTATCATGCCGCCGATCGTCGCCGTATTGCCGATCTACGTGATGTTCCAGCAGATGCGCCTGCTTGACACGCAGGTGGCGCTGATCGCCACCTACACCGCCATCAACCTGCCGATCGTGGTGTGGCTGACGCGCGATTTCTTCGCCGGCATTCCGCTCGACCTCGAGGAGAGCGCACAAATAGACGGGGCCTCCAAGTTCCGCGTTTTCTTCACCATCGCGCTGCCGCTGGTGCGGTCCGGCCTGGTCGCGACCTTCCTGCTGGTGCTGATCCTTGCCTGGAACGAGTATCTGCTGGCCCTCTTCCTCTCCAATGCCGATGCGCAGACCATGCCGGTGCTGGTATCGGCACAGAACACGACCCGTGGGCCGCAATGGTGGAACATGTCGGTGTTGATCACCGTGATGATCGCCCCCGTGATCATCATCTCCAGCATCCTGCAGAAGCACATCGCGCGCGGACTGCTGGTCGGCGCAGTGAAGGGCTAGTCAATATGCGGGTCACCCTGTCCGATATCTACAAGTCCTTCGGCGCGGTCGAGGTGGTCAAAGGGCTCGACCTGGAGATCGAGGACGGCGAGTTCCTGGTGCTGCTCGGCCCTTCAGGCTGCGGCAAGACGACAGCGCTGCGCATGGTGGCCGGGCTTGAATCGGTGAGTTCGGGCCGCGTCCTCATCGGCGACCGCGACGTCACCCATGTGCTGCCCAAATATCGCGACGTGGCGATGGTGTTCCAGTCCTACGCGCTCTATCCGCACATGACGGTTGCCGAGAACATCGCATATCCGCTGAAGCTGCGTGGCATGCCGCGCACTGAGCGCGACGCCGCCGTGCGCAGCGCCGCCGTCAAGGTGCATCTCGAGGAGTTCCTCGACCGCTATCCGCGGCAGCTTTCCGGCGGTCAGCGGCAACGCATCGCGCTCGCCCGCGCCATGGTGCGGCGGCCGAGCGTCTTCCTGATGGACGAGCCGCTCTCCAATCTCGACGCCAAGCTGCGCGGCCACATGCGCTCGGAACTGAAACGCCTGCAGGCCGATCTGGGCGTGACGACGATCTACGTCACCCACGATCAGATCGAGGCCATGACCCTGGCGCACCGTGTTGCCATCATGAACCGCGGCGTCGTGCAGCAGATCGCGACCCCCCGTCAGATCTACGACGATCCGGCAAACCTGTTCGTCGCCGGCTTCATCGGCTCGCCGCCGATGAATTTTCTCCAGGGCGAGCTGGTCGAGGGTAGCTTCGCCTGCGCGGAAGCGCGATTTGCGACCAGCGTTGCCGAAAGCCGGAAAAAGGTCACTGCCGGCCTCCGACCCGAGGATTGCCGGGTCACCGGCCCATCGGAGGGCAAGGTTGAGGCGCGGGTCTATGCCGTGGAACTGATCGGCGATCATACCTTGATCACCTGCCAGTTCGGTGGGGCCACCGTAACCGTCAAGGCCGATAAATCGGCGCACTACGATATGGATGAGCCGATCGGCATCACCTTCCAGGATACTGCCGTCTTTCTGTTCGATGCGGAAACCGGAGCCCGCATCGGCAGTCGCGGCTTTGGACAGGCGGCCGCGTGACTTAAGTTCTTGTTTTTATGGATGTCGTTATCGCAAAACCGCTGCGCACCCTCGGGTCAGGCCCGAGGGCAGGCCCTGGGTCAGGCCCAAGGGCATGCTTTTGCGTGACATACATTAATTCTCCTCCACGAACACCTCTTCGCGCTTCTTCTTGACCGCTGGCAGGAAGACGATGACGAGCACGGCGAAGGCGATGAACAGCAGGCCGGCGCTGATCGGCCTCGTCACGAAGGTGGTCGGGTCGCCGCGCGCGAGAATCATGGCACGGCGCAGGTTTTCCTCGAGCAGCGGGCCGAGCACGAAGCCGAGCAGCAGCGGCGCCGGTTCGCAGCGCAGCTTGGTCAGGAGATAGCCGAGCAAGCCGAAGAAGGCGACGGCGTAGAGGTCGTAGATGTTGGTGTTGACGCTGTAAACGCCGATCGAGCAGAACGCCATGATGATCGGGAAGAGCACGTAGTAGGGGATCGTCAGGAGTTTCACCCAAAGCCCGATCAGCGGCAGGTTCAAGATGATCAGCATCAGATTGCCGATCCACATCGAGGCGATGATGCCCCAGAACAGCGCCGGCTGTTCGATCGCGACATTGGGGCCGGGCACGATGCCCTGGATGATCATCGCGCCGATCATCAGCGCCATGACCGGGTTGGCCGGAATGCCGAGCGTCAGCATCGGGATGAAGGAGGTCTGCGCACCGGCATTGTTGGCCGATTCCGGTCCGGCGACGCCTTCGACGGCGCCCTTGCCGAATTCCCCGGGGTTTTTCGAGATGCGTTTTTCGACCGTGTAGGAGGCAAAGGCTGCAAGGATCGCGCCGCCTCCCGGCAGGATGCCGAGCGCCGAACCGATGATGGTTCCGCGCACGATCGGCGCCGCCATGCGGCGAAAGTCGTCGCGGGTCGGCATCAGGCCGGAGACGCTTCGGATCATCACCGAGCGCTCGTGCTCGTTTTCGAGGTTGCGCAGGATCTCGGCGACGCCGAAGACGCCGACCGCCACCGCGACGAAATTCAGCCCGTCGGCATATTCGCGGATGCCGAGCGTGAAGCGCGGCGTGCCGGTGTAGATGTCGGTGCCGACGATGCCGAGCAGCAGGCCAAGCACGACCATCGCCAGCGCCTTGACGATCGAGCCGTGGGCGAGCGCGACGGACGAGACGAGGCCGACGATCATCAGCGAAAAATACTCGGCCGCGCCGAATTCCAGCGCGATCGCCGTCAGCGGCGGGGCAAAGACGGCGACGAGGAAGGTCGACACCGTGCCGGCGAAGAACGAGCCTATCGCCGCGATGGCGAGTGCCGCCCCGGCGCGGCCGTTCTTGGCCATCTGGTAGCCGTCGATGGCGGTGACGGCCGACGAGGATTCGCCAGGCATGTTGATGAGGATGGCGGTGGTCGAGCCGCCATATTGCGCGCCGTAATAGATGCCGGCGAGCATGATAAGGGAGGAAACCGGGTCGCCGATCTGGAAGGTGATCGGCAACAGCATGGCGATGGTGGCGGTGGCGCCGATACCGGGCAAAACGCCGATCAGCGTGCCGAGAAGGACGCCGATCAGGCAGAAACCGAGATTTGCCAGCGACGAGGCCGTCGAAAAACCAAGCGCGAGGTTGTCGAGGAGTTCCATGTTCATCTCCTCAAAACTGCAGCCACGGGCCGAAGCGCCGGAACGGCAGGCCGAGCGCATAGCTGAAGACGAGGAACGCAAACAGCGTCAGGCCGGCGGAGAGCACGAGCGCGGTCAGCGGCCTCATGCGACCGCTGGCAAAGGATGCGATCAGCGCCGTCAGGAAGATCGAGGGGAGGAAGCCGAGGCCGCGCACGGTCAGGCCGAAGAAGATCGGGGCAGGCAGGATGAACAGCATGCCGCGCCAGGCTACATGGCCGATTGGCTCGCTCTCGAAGCGCACCGCTTCGACGAGGATGACGGCGCCAAGCAGGATCAAAACGATTGCCAGGACCAGCGGGAAATAGCCCGGTCCCATGCGGAAGGCGGTGCCGATTTCGAGGTCGAGCGACTGCAGCGCGAAAAATCCGCCGAGAAAGATGAACAGCGCGGCGCATATGCCGTTGGTCGTGTCGATTGTGAAGGGTTTCATGACGTCCTCCCAGGCCCGCGCCGCGGGCGCGCCGATGCCGGTGTGAAAATGGGGCCGGTGTGAAAAAAACGGGGCGCTGGTGGGCGCCCCGTTCAAAATCTCAGTCGGCGTATTGGCCGGCGGCTTCGATGATCGGCTTCCAGCGCGCGATCTCGCCCTCCAGCTTGGCCTTCAGCGCGGCCGGAGTCGCATCAGCTTCAGGCGATGGCTTGGTGCCGAGTTCGGCGAAGCGGGCGACGACATTCGGGTCCTTCAGCGCGACCTGAAGCGACTTCGACAGGCGTTCGGTGACCTCGGCCGGCGTGGCCTTGGGCGCGTAGAGGCCGTGCCAGATGCCGACCTGCACTTCCGGGAGACCGGCTTCCGTCGTCGTCGGGACGTCCGGAAGAACATCGAGGCGTTCAGCCGAGGTTACGGCGTAGACCTTGATCGTGCCGCCCTGGATCTGCTTGGTGGTGTTGGTCGACTGATCGCACATGATGTCGACCTGGCCGCCGAGAAGGTCGGTCATGGCCGGGCCGGTGCCCTTGTAGGGCACGGTGACCAGCGGCGTGCCGATCGCGCTCATGAACAGCATGCCGCACAGATGCGAGGCCGCCCCTATGCCGGCATTGGCTACGGTGACGGTATCCTTGTTGGCCTTGGCATAGTCGACCAGCCCCTTCAGGTCGGTCGGCTCGAGGTCCTTGCGGCCGACGATGGTCATCGGCACCTCGGTGACGAGGCCGACATATTCGAAGCTGTTCAGCGTGTCGTATGCGAGCTTTCTGTATAGCGTGGCGCTTGTCGCCATGCCGATATGATGGAGGAGCAGCGTATAGCCGTCCGGCTCGGCGCTCGCGACGCGACCGGCGCCCAGCGTGCCGCCGGCGCCGCCGACATTCTCGACGATGATCTGCTGGCCGAGATCCTTCGACATGGCTTCCGCGACGAGGCGCGTGACCGTGTCGGTCGGGCCGCCGGCCGAAAACGGCACCACCACGGTGATGGTGCGTTCGGGATAGGTTTGCGCGCCCGCGGCGAACGAATAGAGCGTGACGGCGGCGGCGGCGGCCAGAGCGGCGGCGAATCTTCTCATCTCAATTTCCTCCCAGGATATGAATTCCCAACCGCCCCCTGGAGTTCTTCTCAACACCGGCTGCGGGTGGACCAATAACTAGCGTAACCTAGCGGATTGCAATCGGACTCAAGCCGCATGGTGCTATTATACACAAGTCCGCGCAAATGGGTGAAAAGGTGCCGTCAGGCCGGAGGCGGACTGCCGGACGCCCAGCGGTCGAAGATGGCATGTTTAACCAGCACAGGTCGCGGACCGGCCTGTGGCATTTCCCTCTGGATTATGCGGTGTAAGTGGAGATCGGCTCTCCTGATGTCGACCTGCGAATCGCATGTTCGACGCCGCGGAGCTCGGCCAATCCCTTGAGCCGACCGATGGCCGGATAGCCGGGCTGCGCCCCGCGCGTCAGGTCATCGAGGATATCCTGGCCGTGGTCGGGGCGCATCGGGATGACGGCGTCCTGGCGTCCTTCCACTTTGCGCCGCGCTTCCTCGCGAAGCAGCGCCGCCACCACCGCCACCATGTCGGTGTCGCCGGCAAGGTGCTCGTCCTCGTGGAACGAGCAGGGGGTGCCGGCCGCTTCCTTGCGCACATTGCGCAGATGGGCGAAATGGATTTTTGGCCCCATCCGCTCGATCATGCCGGGCAGATCATTGTCCGGTCTTGCGCCAAGCGATCCGGTGCACAGCGTCGCGCCATTGGCCGGGCTGTCGACTGCGCCCAGGACGTAGCTGTAGTCGGCCTCGGTCGACATGATGCGCGGCAGGCCGAGCAGCGGAAACGGCGGATCATCGGGGTGGCAGCAGAGTCGCAGGCCGAGGCGTTCGGCCGTGGGCACGACCTCCGCCAGGAAATCGACGAAATGCCGGCGCAGGGCGGTTGCGTCAATGCGATCATAGTTTGACAGTTGAGCCGCGAGGCCGTCGAGAGACGTGTCTTCGGTCGAGCCGGGCAGGCCGGAATTGACGCTTTTTGCCAGAACCTTGCGTGCTTGGTCATCCATTTGCGCATATCGGCGCTCCGCCTCGGCGGCGATCTCCGGTGTGTAGTCGCCGAGCGCCGCCTGGCGTTTCAGGATATGGATGTCGAATGCGGCGAAGTCGATCAGATCGAAGCGCATGGTGGTGCCGCCATGCGGCAAGCGCCAGGCAAGATCGGTGCGGGTCCAATCGAGCACGGGCATGAAATTGTAGCAGATGACCGAAATGCCGGCTCGCGCCAGGTTTTCCAGCGATGTCCTGTAGTTGGCTAGATGGCTGCGCCATTCGCCGACCTGCGTCTTGATCGCTTCGGAAACCGGCAGGCTTTCGACAATCTCCCAGCTCAGTTCGCTTGCGCTGCCATCCGGCAAGAATGCGACTTCGCGCTGACGCCTTTCGATTTCGGCGGGCAGCCAGACGGCGCCGTGAGGAACGTGGTGAAGGGCCGTGACGATGCCTTGCGCCCCGGCTTGACGCGCGTCCGCGATGGTCACCTTGTCGACCGGGCCGAACCAACGCCACACATGTCTCATTCAAGCACTCCCTTAGTAAGAATCGCCGCGCGGCTGCCCGCGCTCCTGCCGCGGTGACCGACCTGCTGCTTTTCTTCATCCGCTGCTATCAGATTTCGATGTCGGCGCGAAAGGCGATAGCGGCTGGCGTCAATCAGCGCCAGCGCGAAATTCCTTGGCCAAAGCGCGTCGCGTCTGCGACGCGCTTTAGCCTTTTGTTTTTGTGCATGTCGTTGACCCAAAACCGCTGCGCACTTTTGGGCGACATGCATTAGAGCAGCGCTTCGTACAGATCGCCGATCTTTTCAACTTCGAAATCCGATGCCCTGCTTTTCAGGGTGGTGGCAGAAGTGGGGTTGTCCAGCATATCAGCAATCGCCTTTGCCATAGCCGCGGCATTGCCGACCGGCACCAGGGCGCCGAAACGACCGTCACCGAGAATCTCGCGCGGGCCATGTGGCGCATCTGTGGAGACTACCGGGACGCCCGCAGCCATGGCCTCGACCAGCACATTGCCAAAGCCTTCGCTCGTCGAGGAAAGCACGAACAGATCGGCTGCGGCATAACAGGCGGCTGGGTCGTTGACGTAGCCAGCAAAGAGGACATCCGTGCCGATGCCGGTTTCCTCGGCATAGGCGCGCAATTCGGCAGCCAGCGGACCTTCACCGAAGATGACAAGCCGAGCGCGGCGGCCGGCGCGCAGGATAGCGAAAGCCCGCAGCAAGGTCCGATGGTCCTTGACCGGCACCAGGCGCCCGGCGGTGGCGATGACCGGGCCATCGCCCATCGTCGCCAGCTGTGCCTGCCATGCATGGGAATCTTGTTCGAGCGCCGCAACCGGCGGCAGCGGATTGTTGATGACGACAATCTTGGATTTAGGAAAGCCGCGGGCCGCAAGGTCGCAGCCGACACCCGCTGAGACGGCGATGGCGTTGGTTGCGCGCGCTGCAACCAGCGCGGAAAGCCAGACCGCTATTCTCGCGCCGAGGCTGCTGGAAGGCAGTGAGGCGGCTGCGTGGAAGCTTGGAAAAAACCGCGCCCGGCTTCGCGCCAGGAGAAGCGCCAGCGCCACGATCAGATTGGCAAACTCCGGGGCGCTGTAGACCGCATGCGGACCAAGGCGGCTGAACAAACCTGCGCTTCGCACGATGCCTTTCAGCGTCTCCCACTTGCCGTAACCCTCGCCCTGGATGGGAAGGTCGAAATCGACCAGATGCACGGCGGGGGAGCGCAGCGCGGCGTTGGGTCCTTCCGCGTTCCAGGTAAAAAGTGTGACATCGTGCCCACGCGATGCCAATTCATTTGCCATGAGGACGAAGACACGCTCGGCGCCGCCGCCCCTGAGACTGGCGATGTGAAAGACAATGCGCTTCGCCATGCCTGGATTCAGGCTCGGCTGACGCCGATGCCTGATCGGTTCGGCGGCTGGCGCATGTCGCGAACGATGCCCATGGCAATGGCCAGCAGCATGCCCAGAGCAAAGCCGGCGAAAGCTCCCAGGCCTGCCGTCACAGGGGTGCGGGGCGGCCACGAGCGACCCGGTGGCGGCACGGCGGTGGAAATCACCTGCACATTTGTGGTGTCGATCTGCTCGCGCTCGGTGATTTGGCGCGCGCGAGACAGGAAGCTTTCATAAACCGCCCTTCTCGAGGCGGCGTCGCGTTCAAGCTCACGCAGGGCGACCTGGGACTCGCTGTCGGTGAAAACGTTGTTCTTCAGATCGTTCATCCTGGCGGTGAGAGAAGCCAACGAGGCGTTGGCCTTGTCCAGGTTAGCTTTTGCCGTGCCGACCGTGCGCGAGAACTCCGCCCTGAGTTGAGAACTGACGGTTTCGAATTCTGTCCTGAGCCGGACGATCGTCGGGTGGCGCGGACCATAGGTCATGGACTGAGAATCGATCTGCTGCCGCAAGCCATTCGCCTTGTCGCGCAACACTGAGAGTGCTGCCGAAACCGCGGGGTCAGGATTGGCCCCATTGACACCGGAACCAACCAAGGTGTCGTAACTTGCCTGCGCCGCGATGACGCGCGATTGCGCCTCGCCAATTTCGCTATTGAGCTGCGTCATCGTCTGCGAACTGACAAGCTGGCCATTGCTGGCCGACAAATTGTGGCTGCGCCTGTAGCTCTCGACCTTCTCTTCGGCTGCCTGCACGTCGCGCTTGAGTTGGCCGAGCCGGCCCTCAAGAGCAGCTGCGGCACGGCCGGCGCCAGCAGCTTCGGACTTGGCCAGTTCTTCCTGGAAAGCCTTCACCATGGCTTGCGAGATCAGGATCGCCTTGCCGGTGGTTTCTGCCGATACCGCAAGGGTTGTGACGAACGAGGTTTCATCTGCAGCGACGCTGACCCGCTGCGCCAGGCTTTTCTGGGCGATAAGCTTCGGATCGGACTTGCCGCCACTCGCTGCAGCACCAGAGGTGGAAGCGGTCTGGTCCGGATCGAAAAACTCCGGATCATTGGCGAGACCGAGTTCGTCCACCACACGTGCAAGCACGTTGCCGGAGGTCAAGATGCGCTGCTTGCTGCGCGCGTTCAGTATTTGGCTGTCGACCTGGCCCGGTTGCGAGTAGACATCGTTTTCCACAACCTGCAAATTGGCAGGATTGATGAGGATTTCCGTCGTAACGGTATAACGCTGTTTGCTCAGCAACCCGTAGGCGGCGCCGATGACGCCGCCGGCTACTGCCAGCATCAATGCCCAGACGAGCCCGGCACGCAGCCAGAGAAACAGGCGTCGAAAATCGAGCTCGAGGAAATCGCCGATCTTGTCGAGCGTCACCGTTGGGACAGGCTCGGGCGTGGGCGGAGTGACAGGGGCAGGGGGGCGTGCCATGACCGGAGCATCCTGTTGCAGCCTTGCCCTGCTGGCGCGCCGCGCATTGGCGATCCGCTCGAACGCGCTGACGTCGGAACCCGCTGTAGAGGGAGGGGTTGTGCCGGAAGCGGCGGACATGGTGCTAACTCTGGTTATTCGCTACGCGGACCAGCACTACAGAAAGATCGTTAACATGTCATTTTCCAAGTTGGCATATTTTGCCGAGTCACGCACCGCGTCAGTTCAGCGGTCCCTTGAATGGATCTCGTTGGCCAGAATGGCGTTTGAATACTTCCACGTGGATCGGCCATGAGCTATCCAGCTGCCGTATCGGAACGATCCAGCCAGGCGCGCCGTCAGAACGCGCTGTCGCTTCTGTTTTTCCTGTGCGCTGCGTTGGCGTTCCTGCTCCGCTTCACGGTCTCACCGCAGATCATGAACACGGTCGTCGACTATACCGCCGACGGCGGTTCGTTCTACGAGAAACTGCATGTCGGCACCTATGCTATCTTCCTGCTGCTTCCTGTCGTCCTTTTCAGCCGACCGTTTCTGCTGCAAGGCGACGAAATTGGAATCTTCAAGGCTTTGCTGCTCTATTCTGCGGTGATTTTCGCGCTGGTGCCGTATCTGTTCATCACCGGCCGTGCCGGCTCCTCCGGGTTTATCATCGATACCTATCTGGTGGCGGGCGCCGCAGGCCTGTTGATGCTGGCCCTGAACGCGCAAGTGCGGCGAGCCTTGGGCGACCTCGTGCTTGGGATGGTGGTCCTCAGCGCTGTGATTGGCACGATCGAAGCGGTGACTCAACATCGATTTCTGCCCTACGGTCTCAACGAACTGCAGTTCAGGCCGATCGGCCTATCGGCGCACCCGCTGGCCCTGGGCGCGCTCTGCGCCACAGTCATCGGGTTCGTACCGCTGACGAACTGGCGCATATGGGTGCGGGTGCTGGCGATCTTCGTATTGCTCGTCGGTTGTGCTGCATCAGGCGCCCGCGCCGCCCTGTTGCTCGCTGCCGCAGAAACCCTCATCCTGCTGATGTTCGTGCCCTGGCCGCGCCTGTCGCTCAAGCATCAGCGGCAGGCCAAGTCTGTCGTGCTGCTGTTCGCCGTGGCGGGCGGCGCAGTGCTGGTGGCCATACTGTTTTCGGGCGGGCTGCTGAACCGGTTCGGCAACACGATCTTTGACGAAAACTTCATGGCGCGGGTGACGATCTACCAGGTGTTCGGGCTTGTCAGCTGGAAAGACATCCTGTTCGGCATGAACGTCGACGACCTCTTGGCAATCGTCAACGAGAAGTTGCATCTGCCCTACATCGAGAGCGCGCCGGTGGTCATCATCATGCTGTTCGGCTTGCCGATAGCCGCGCTCTTTATCGTGCTGGTATTCTGGTTCATTTTCCGGTTGCTGCGCGGGGCGCCGCTGCCGGCATGGATCGGCACCATGACGTTCCTGCTTGCTGCGCTGTCGAACAACGCGCTCTCGTCAAAATCGCCGGAGATCACCATTATCGTGGTGCTGCTGCTTGCCTATAGAAACGCTTCGTTTCGAAGCGGGCCGGGGAGCATACTGTCGGCCGCGGCTGCATCGGAGCCAAAACTGAATCGGCCTGGATAGCGCAGGCTACAGACGCGTCAGCCGGCGCTATCCACAACCTCGAGATTGCCTGCGCGGTTGAGCGTGTGAATGCCCGTGCGGGCCCATGCCGTCCCCGGGCCGATCGGGCGGGGCGGCGCAAAACTGACATCGAAATGGTCAAGCCGGTCCAGACGCATCAACCCGAGACCGCCGCCGTAAGCTCTCGATCCGTTTTGCACCGGCAGCACCAGGGCGTCACCGTGGCGGATAAAGGCGCCGCCGGGGCGAGCGGCCGAGTGATCGACGGCGATGGGATTGAGCGCGTGCGCAACCCACGGCCCGCGCAGCGAGGCTGCGGAATAGACCGCCATCGTGTCCGACGCGCTGCCATAACCGAACCGCTCCGCCCCCAACAGCCAGAAGCGGCCGCCCGATTCGAGCAGCGTGGCGTCATTGAAATCCTTGTCCGTCAACAGCACGGTGTCGCGTACCCAGCGATCTGGAAACTGCGCGGCGCGGTAGAGCACAAGCTCGCGCGCCGCCGCACTTTCAGGAATCATGAAAATCTCGCCGGCGTGAGCGAACACCTGCGGATACGACAGGTGGTGCTTTTCCTCCAGCACCACCCTCGGCACGCCGAAGCTGCCGTCGTCACCCAGTTCGGCGACAGAAATCACGCCGCGACCCGTAGCGTAGGGAAATTCCTCGACAAACAGATAGTGGCGGCCATCCCGCTCGAGCACGAACGGATCGGCATAGAATCGCTGGCCATCGTCCGGCAGGACGGTGAACGGCTTACCGTCGAGCTGCCCGGTTTCGGCGACACCTGGCCCGTCGATCAGCCGATAGGCAACCTGCCAATAGAAGGGACGCCGTCCAAGCCTGAGTTTTTGCACGGCGCGATCGACCAACCCCTTGCAGAAAAAAGGCAGATAGTGCCGGACAAACCTGCCGTTCCTCAGGATCGGCGCCGGGCTATCGGCTATCGGCGCAAGTTCGCCCGCGGCAAAACGGGCGACGCTTTGCGCGACCAGCGAGATGGCCCCAGCGAGCAGGTCGTTGCAGCTGCGAGACAGCCAGAGCCGGTCGCTGAGCATCGGTCGCCCCCGAGCGACTGCGACGCTATCGAGGCGAACGGCAAGTTCGGGCAATCGCCCGCTCGCCAGCATCTCGGCCACACCGGCGGGGAACGTGCTGCGGCCGCAAAATTCGAGCGTCAGAACCGGCGTGCCACGTCGTGCGGCAGTGCCGGTGAGATCGATTATGAGGTCGGCCGGACCAGAACCGCCAGACGGCAACGGCTCGGAGCGGCTTGCCAATGAGGGACCGAAGCGCCGGCTCTCGATCGCCAGCACAACATCCAGGCCGCGTGCAATCGGCGCAGGCGTCGGCGCGCGGCCGCTCGAAACCACGTGACCGCCTGCGCTCAACCGCACCAGAAGCGCATCTTCCCAGCGCCGAGATCCGACCGTGTGGCCGATAATTAAAATATTAGTCAATCGAATATATTCTTTTTCAAGACTACTCTGCCAGGATACCTATCGGTTCAGGCTTTCATAAGAGTTACCGGTGAGGACGTGGGCTTGGCTGTTAATCATATATTAAGATTTAAGATCACGGAGGCGGCTTCTGCCGCTATTATAGCTCGTGGCGAATAATCGGCAGGTCGCGACGCCTTCTGGCGACCAGGATCAGCAATGAACATCCTTTCACATCCAAAACTGCCGTCCAGGCAAAAACTGCTGATCGTGTTCGGCACCAGGCCTGAGGCGCTCAAATGCTTTCCGGTGGTGCGTGCCGCGCTTGCCCATCCAGGTTTCATCACCGAGACATGCATCACCGGCCAGCATCGCGAGATGGTCGACCAGGTCATCGAACTGACCGGCCTGCCGGTGCATCATGATCTCAACATCATGCAGCCCGGCCAGACATTGTTCGACGTGACCTCGCGCGTGCTGCTGGGCATGGCCGAAGTGCTGGAGCAGGCGAAGCCTGATATCGTCCTCGTGCAAGGCGACACGACCACGGCGATGACTGCGGCTTTGGCTGCCTTCTACAAGCGCATCCCGGTCGCCCATATCGAGGCCGGATTGCGCAGCCACAATATCAACTCTCCGTTTCCAGAGGAACTGAACCGCAAGATTGCCGGCGATATCGCGACCTGGCATTTCGCGCCGACCATCCAGGCGCGCGACAATCTCATCGCCGAAGGAAAGGCTGCGAGCACCATCTTCGTGACCGGCAACACGGTGATCGACACGCTGTTGCATTTTTCCGGCGCGATCGACGCCGACAGTCTGATGAGCGCAAAACTCGCCGCCGGTTTCCCGTTCCTCGATCCGGCCAAGAAAATGGTGCTCGTCACCGGTCATCGTCGTGAGAATTTCGACGGCGGCATCCATCGTATCTGCACGGCGCTGAAGGGGCTGGCAATGCGCGAGGACGTGCAGATCGTCTATCCGGTCCATCCCAACCCCAATGTGCGCTCGGTGGTCAACGCAGAACTGGGCGGCGTGCCCAACATCCACCTGGTCGACCCGCAGGACTATCTGCCGTTCCTGTTCCTGCAGAAGCAGAGCTATCTGGTGCTGACCGATAGCGGCGGCGTGCAGGAAGAAGCGCCTTCGCTCGGCAAGCCGGTGCTGGTGATGCGTGAGAATACCGAGCGGCCCGAGGGGATCGCGGCGGGCACCGCCCGTCTCGTCGGCACCGATATCCAAAAGATCCTGTTGAATGCCAACAGCCTGCTCGACGACCAGGCGGCCTATCGCGGCATGGCGGAACGACACAACCCATATGGCGATGGCCGGGCCAGTAACCGGATCGTTGAGGAACTGCTGCATCATGGCTGAGATCAAGACCGTTTCCGTTATCGGCATGGGCTATATCGGCCTGCCGACCTGTGCCATCTTCGCCAGTCGCGGGCTCGACGTCATCGGCGTCGACGTCAACGAAGCGGTGGTCGAGAAGGTCAATCGCGGCGAGATCCACATCGTCGAGCCGGACCTCGATGGTCTGATCCAGAAGGTTGTCGCCAACGGCAAGCTCAGGGCTTTCAGCATGCCGCAGCCGGCGGACGCCTTTGTCATCGCCGTGCCGACCCCGATGACCGAGGACCACAAGCCTGACGTGAGCTATGTGCTCGCGGCGGCACGCAGCATTGCCTCGGTGCTGAAGCGGGGAGACCTTGTGGTGCTGGAATCGACATCGCCGGTCGGCACGACGCGCATCATGACCGGACTGCTTGCCGAGTTGCGGCCCGACCTCAAATTTCCTCTCGTGCATGGCGAACAGGCCGATGTCCTGGTCGCCTATTCGCCCGAGCGGGTGTTGCCGGGAAAGGTCCTTACCGAGTTGATCAACAACGATCGCTCGATCGGCGGACTGTCGCGCAAGTCGTCGGAACGCACCGCAGCACTCTATTCAACCTTTGTTGCCGGCGACCTGTTCACGACCCAGGCCGAAAGCGCGGAACTGGTGAAGCTGACCGAGAACGCGTTCCGCGACGTCAACATCGCCTTTGCCAACGAGCTTGCCGCAGTGTGCCAGGATCTGTCGCTCAACGTCTGGGAGGTGATCGATCTCGCCAACCGGCACCCCCGCGTCAACATCCTGCAGCCAAGCCCGGGGGTCGGCGGCCACTGCATTGCGGTCGATCCGTACTTTATCATCGATGCCGCGCCCAACAGCACGCGGCTGATGGCTTCGGCACGCCGGATCAATTCCGAGCGTCCGTTGTCGGTGGTCAGGGATATACAAGCCTTGCTCGACCCGTCCCGCAAGCAGACGATCGCTTGCCTTGGCCTCAGCTTCAAACCCAATATCGACGATATGCGCGAGAGCCCGGCCGTCGAGGTGGTGAAGCTTTTGTCGGATATTCCCAACCTGAAGATCATTGCGGCTGAACCCAACGCACACAGGCTGCCGCATGAGCTCGAGGGCAAGGGCATCGTCTTCACCGATGCGCTTTCCGCCATCGACCAGTGCGATATCGTCGTCCTGCTGGTCGACCATCGGCAGTTCAATCTGGTCGATCCCGAAGCGCTCAAGGACAAGAAACTCATCGACACCAGGGGTTTGTGGACCTGGCGCAAGGCACGCAAGCCCGACGCCCGCATCGAAGGCAAGAAATCAGCGCTCGAGGCGCTTCCTGCAAGTGCAGAGGAGGCCGCATGAACGCGCACGACCCGGCATGGGCGCAGCATCGCCTGTTGGCGTCGCGGCGCCGGGAATTCCTCGGCGCGCCGATCCATGCGCTGACCATGGCCGAGACGCTGGCCATCGCCGATGAGGCGATGACCCTGCGGCGGCCGCTGCATCATGTGGTGGTGAATGTCGCCAAGCTTGTGAACATGCGCAACAATAGCGAGTTGCGGGAGGATGTGGCGACGGCGGATGTGATCAACGTCGACGGCATCGGCGTGCTTTGGGGGGCGCGTCTTTGCGGGGTCGCGCTGCCGGAGCGGGTGGCCGGCGTCGACATCATGATCAATCTGCTGAGCCTCTGCGCAAATCGTGGCTTCAGGCCCTTCCTCCTGGGCGCCGAACAATCCGTGCTCGATGCCGTTGGAATGCGACTTGCCAGGGATCATCCGGGTCTCGTTGTCGCCGGCATGCGCAATGGCTATTTCAAGCCGGAAGACGAGGCCGGCATCGTCCAGGCGATCAACGCCTCGGGGGCCAACTGCCTGTTGGTGGCGATGCCGACGCCGCGCAAGGAGCGCTTTATCAAGCGCTATCGTGACGAACTCACCCCGAGTTTCGTCATGGGCGTGGGCGGCAGTTTCGATGTCTATGGCGGCAAGGTTGCCCGGGCGCCAAAACTGGTTCAAGCGGCCGGTCTGGAATGGCTGTTTCGCGTGGCACAGGAGCCGCGACGCTTGTGGCGCCGCTACTATGACACCAACACCGCCTACGCGGCGCTGCTGTGCCGGGAGTTATGGGGCCGTCGGGGACGCCGGAAGGTCGATCCATAAATAGCTTTACCAGGGCGCCGACCCTGGGCTGCTGCATCAGTCCGAAGTCGGAGCCGCTTTTTCCAGGACTATGGAACGACAATTCGGCAAATGCCGTTGCGGCCTATGCGAGCCGCAGCCGCGCCCTCAGCTTGGCTACGAATTGCATCGCGGCGGCGGGATAAAACAGCCAGGTCAGCCCGAAGAAAACCACTGCGCCAGCGGCACCGCCGGCAACGAGCGAGAAGATGGCCGGCATATTGCCGAGCAGAGCGCTGGCAAGGCTGGCGGCCAGCCCGGTGCTGAGCGAGATGACGACCGACATGCCGATGTCGCGCCATGGCACCGGCACCGGCGTCAGCCGTTCGCTGATGACGATGCAGGCTAAAAGGCCCGCCAGCGATCCGCCCGCCAGCGCCAAAGCAGCGCCGACCTCCGCCATCGGCGGGATCAACAGCACGGACAATGCGATTGTCGCCACCGAGCCGAAGGAATTGGCGATGATCAGCAGCCACGGCCGCTTGTGTGCGTGCACCACGGTGCCATAGACGAAGCTGGCGAGATTGGCACACAGCACACTGAAGGCGATGATCGGAAAGAGCAGGCCGAAACGGCCGTGATACTCGGCGGGCAGCAGGAGTTGCGTGATATCGCTGCTGAGTGCGACCAGCATCGCTGCAACCGGCAGGCAAAGCCGCATCATCAAGGCCATCAATTGCGACAGCAGCCGGCCCGATGCCGCGGGCCCGTCGTCGTCGAACCGGCTGACCACCTCGGGAAAGGCGCCCATGTTGATGGAATTGGCAACCATATCGATCGGCTGGCGGGCCAGTGCATAGGCTGCAGCGAAGATCGCCACTGCGCCGGCATCGTAATAGATCTTGAGGAACACACGCTCGGCGCTGTGCAGGCCGAAGCCGACCAGCGCCATGATGACCAGGGGCACGCCGAGGACGAAGAACTCCTTTTGGGTGAAGCGTGGCGGACCGGCAACGACGCGTCGGGATGCCATGATGCCCGCCACGATGCCGGCGATCAGTACACCGAGGCTGGAGCCGAGCGATACCGTCAGAAAGGAATCTTGAAACATGACGATGGCGCCGATCGGCAGCGCCAGCTGCAGCACGGCGCGCAGGAACTCGAGCATCGAATAGACCGAATGACGCTGCTGCATCTGCAGCACCGTCAACGCGTAGCGGCCGATGGAACCGGCGATCAGGTAGCTGCAGACGGCGATCGCGAACTCGACCCACCGCTCCGGCACGATCACTGCAGAGGCGATCACGGATATGATCAGCGCCAGCGCCGTGCTGGCAAGCAACACCCGCCCGGCCAGTATCAGGCTGCCGCGGCTGACGTCGCCTTTGCCGCCAAGCCTGAGCAAAGCGATGCGCAGCCAGTTGGTGACCGCAATATCGGTCATTTCGCCGACGGTCACCACCAGGGTCAGCAGCCCATACTCGGTCTGGTCGACCAGCCGCGTCACGATGACCAGCAGGAGCAGCGCGGAAATCCGCGTCAGCAGGATCGCCGGGGCGTAGATGAGCGTGGAACGCAGCAGCAAAGGGTTGTCCCCGGAAAATTCCGCCTCGACTAACCGTCGACCGGCGGAAAATCCAGCGCGACAGCGGCGAAGGGTGAACAGATTCAGTTTGAACTAAAAGATTTGCCGTAAACTTACCGGGAACGTTTGCTTTGTGGTTACGCGGTCCGTGCTATCGAGAATACCATGCTGCAAAGTCTCTTACCCGATCGAAAAATACATGTCCTGGTCGCGACCCCGTCGGGTGTGTCGGGGCAGGGCGGCATCGACCGCATCATGGCGGCGCTCGATCGCGAACTCCAACGGCAGGGAGACGGAAAGGTCGAAGCGCGGTTCCTTCCCAGTCGCGGTTCGGGCTCGGTCGCGCTGTCGGTCCTCTACATGATTGGCTTTTGCCTTCGGATGGTGGTCGCGCGTGTTGCCGGCCGTGCCGACGTCGTTCACATCAACGTATCGAGCTTTGGCAGTACCTACCGCAAGATGGTCATCGCGAGGTGCGCGCGATTGCTCGGCATCCCCTATGTGCTGCATTTGCATGGAGCTCAATACCAGACGTTCTGGAAGGAAAACCGCAGCTTCATGAGCCGCCGCATCCGGCATATGTTCGAGCATGCCGATCGGATCGTGGTTCTGGGCCGTATCTGGCGCGACTTCGTCACTGCACGGGCGCCAGGCGCGGCCGCGAACATAGTGATTGTGCCCAATGCGACCGAAGTCCCGTCCCTGGCCCATGTCGGTGGTGGAGACAGCGTTCACATCCTGTTCCTGGGCCGTATCGGCGACCGCAAGGGCGTGCCGCAATTGTTGGACGCACTGCATCGCATGAAGCCTGTCAGGCAGTGGCGCGCCACAATCGCCGGCGATGGTGACGTCGAGGCCGTACGGGCAAGATCGGCCGGGCTGGGGCTTGCCGGATGTATCGCCTTTCCAGGCTGGGTGGGTCCGAACGAGGTTGCATCGCTGATCGCTTCGGCCGACATTCTGGCGCTCCCCTCATTCGCCGAAAACCTCCCGGTCTCGGTCATCGAGGGAATGGCCTCCGGCCTCGCGGTGGTCACCACGCCTGTCGGCGCGGTAGAGGACATCATCATCGACAGGAAAACCGGGTTGCTGGTGCCGCCCGGCGATGTGGCGGCGCTGACCGAGGCACTAACAGAACTGGTTGACGACACGGCGTTGCGCGCCCGTCTTGGCTCCGCTGCCATGGCAGTGCACCGGGAACGGCTGGAGCTTTCTTCGTTCGCGGCATCGATATGCCGTGTGTGGCAAGAGGCGGCAAACGGCAGGCCGGTGCAAAATCATGAATTTTCTTGACGTAGCGCGCGGTGCCTATGTGCGAAGCCCGCCGGCGGTCAGGCGGCTGCTGGCGCCCATGCTGGCACTGGCGCCAACGCGGGTGAAATTTGGTGCGACCTATCGGGCATGGCGGAGCCGGATCGCCAAGGCCGCCGAGGATCCTGTCTATGCCGGGCAATTTCATCTGGCCGCGCTGCGCGCACTGTTGCAGAAAGCCCATGCCGGCAGTCCGTTCTATCGCGAGTCGATCGACCAGGCCCTCGGTTCTGGTTTCGATCTGTCGAGGCTGGGACTTGCCGACCTGCGCCGCCTCCCGATCCTGTCCAAGGACATCCTGCGGGCGGCTGGAACTGCAGCATTGGCGGTGCCGATTGCCCAACTGGATGAGGCCTCCGGCAACGGCTCCAGCACCGACAAGCCATTTCGCTTCTATCTCGATAAGGATCGGAGCGCCCGCGAGATGGCGTTTGTCTACCACGTCTGGTCGCGGATCGGTTATGATGAAGACACGGCGCGCGTCTGCTTCCGCGGGTTCAGCCTCGATGCCACCGGCAAACGACTGCATGAATGGGACCCGGCACTTCGCGAGCTAAGGCTCTCTGTCTTTCCAATGACGGTCGACGACGCCGATGCCTATCTCGACCTGATCGACGCACGGGGCATCGCGTATTTTTATGGCTATCCCTCGGCCATAGAGCTGTTTTGCCGGCATATGCGCGTGCTTGACCGAATACCAAAACGGCCCGTCAAGGGCATCATGATGATCTCGGAGCCAGTCCATCCCCATCAACGGGAGATCATCCGAAGCGTTCTTGGCAACGTACCGGTGTCCTGCTTCTATGGACTCAGCGAAAAGGTGCTGTTCGCCGAAGAAACGCCCGGAGCCCCCGGCAGCTACGAGTTCAATCCTCTCTACGGCCTCGCCGAATTGGTCGATGCGGCAGGCGAGCCGGTAACAGAGACAGGCAAGGAGGGAAGGCTCGTCGGCACTGGCTTCCTGTCGACCGGCATGCCTTTCATCCGCTACGATACCGGCGACTCTGCCCGGTTGGTGGAATTGCCGAATGAGGCAAACGGCCAGCGGCTTAGAGTCGAGGCTGTCATGCCGCGCCGAAACGTCGACTATCTGGTGACCGCCGACGGCAGCCGGGTGGTGACGACGCACCTGGTGCCTGACGGTCCCGCATTCTTCGACGGCATAGAGGAGCTGCAATTCTACCAGGACCAGCCCGGCGAGGTATTGATTCGCTATATCCCGACCGCCGGGGCGGCACCTGCCTGCGCCGCGCGACTCGCCGAGACGTTGGTCAACCGCACAAACGGTCGTATCCGGTTTTGCCTGAAAGCGGTGGACCGCATTGCCGCCGGGCGGGGCGGCAAGCGGGCGCTCATCAACCAGCAACTCGACATGTCGCGTTACTGAGACGCAAGACCCAGCGCTCGCACCAGTCCGGCATCGGCTATGGGCGGTCCATCGGGGAGGATCAGCGACATCCCATGCGGATTGGCGAATTCCCAGACAGACCAGGGTATCGCGAAGCGTTCCGCCTGCTGGCGCACGGATTCGAGATAGCGCAGACGGTCAGCGTCGAACGCGCCCATGCGGCCGTCCGCAGACATGAGGATGACGCCGAATTCGCCCATGAACAGTCGCCGGCCTGGAATGCCATGCGCCTCGGCCCAGTCGATCGCCTGACGGAAGCTCGCCTCGAGTTGGCTCGGCCCCCAATTCTGCTCGAAATACCGGGCGATTGCTTGACGCGCCGCGACCATGTTCATCACCTGCTCGACCGGGCTCAAGCCGGCGGCGTCCATCCGGGCCTTAAGGGTTTCGGTCACCTTTTCGGGCGTGCTGCTGTCGGCCGGCCAAGGCAGCCCCGAGGCGAAAGCGCCTGTCCCGTCGGACCGCTGGTGCGTGAAACTGTGCGGCTCGTACATATGGAAGCTGTAGTAGACATTCGGATCGTCAAAGCCGGGGGCGAGATTGACCAGTCCGGCAATGCTGCCGCCACAGGCGCCTGTTGCGACGATGGTGAGTTCACTGCTGACTGCGCGAATATCGCGGACCGTGTCTGCCATGATCCGCTGCCAGTCATCGCTGCCGCTCGAATCACAGGGGTAGTATGCCGGCTCGTTGTAAGGCTCGAGGGCTACCTTGTCGGTGCCAACCCTGGCCAGCATGGCGGCGACCGCCACAACCATTTGGCGATAGCTGGCGACGCCTTCGCTGTCGGCACCGTCATAGATCATCTCCATGCTGTAGGCCGGAACCTGGGTGACGCCGTGCAGGTCGAAAACCACCTTGAGGCCGGCCGACGTGACCCGCTCGACCGCGGCGGCAAGTATGTCGAGCGCCTGCTGGCGTTTGGCGCCCCGGCTGGCAAGCAGAGGGCCGGGGTCGACGCTCAGCCGGACGAAGTCGAAGCCCATCGACCGAATGTGCGTAAACGCGTCGCCGGGCCAATCGGTGAGCGGCCTATGTCCAGCGCGCCACTCCTGCTCGCTGCGATAGGGCGGCCAACGGTAGGATCCATCCTCCTCCACCGGCGACCAGTTGAGCCATTCATGCACGCCAACGCCGCGCTGCAGCGGGATCGGCGCAGCGCTGGCGGCTATCGCCATGCCGAGCATCCACGCTGCAACAAACGCCGTCCTTCTCATCGCCACTCTTTCCGTTTCATGGTTGGAGATATTAACCGCAGGATCGGAAAAGAGGATTGCGGTCGCTCGGCTTTTCGACAGCATGGTATACAAGAATCGAAACCCTGGCGGGGCGGTATGAGAATCGGCTGGTACATCAACCGGTTGCGCAGCATGGAGCCGGCTGAGGTGTTGCACCGGCTGGGCGAGCAGCGTCGAAGGATCGCTTCGCGCCGCCGCGACGGCGGTTGGCAGCGTTATGCTTCGCCCCGGTTGCATCCGGTGCTGCGTGGATTGCGCGATGCTGTGCTGGCTGCGACACCGGCACAACGGCAAGCCATAGCGGCGGCGGCGCAAAACACGCTTGGCGGCGAGTTTTCCGCACTTGGGCGGACATGGCCGCGGCGCGATTCCGATCGGCTGTTTCCTCCCGAGCTTTGGCGTCTTGATCCGGTCACCGGCAGGCTTTGGCCGGGTGGCGAGGCCCATACTTTCGATATCGATTTTCGCAATGGCGGCGGCCGCGGCGATGTAAAATATGTGTGGGAGATCAACCGGCTGCAGCAGTTGCCGCCACTGGCCGCCCACCTGCTTCTCGCCGGCGACGACCAGTCCCGGAGGGCCATAGAGGCGGCGATCGACAGCTGGCATTCAGCCAACCCGCCGTTTCGGGGGGTTGGCTGGGCCTCCGGCATCGAAGTCGCGCTGCGAGCCATCAGCCTGATTGTCACCATGGACCTGGTCGGCGACCGACTTGGCGCGGCGACACGGCAGCACGTGGGCGAAATACTGGCGGCAAGCGCCTATTGGCTGCCGCGGTTCCCCTCCCGTTTTTCCTCCGCCAACAATCATCTCGTCGCAGAACTGGCTGGCGAGTATCTGATCGGCCTGGCGTTGGGGGCCGCACCCGACGCTGCACGCGAAGCCCTCCTGGCTGAGGCGCGCAAGCAGATTCTCGCCGATGGCGCCGGTGCCGAGCAGACCCCGACATACGCGGCCTTCACCGCCGAACTCATCTTGCTGTGCGCCGCCGCGGCACGCCAGGCCGGAACGCCGTTTGCCTCGCCCGTTGAAGCGCGCCTGGCCGCTTTTGCCAATTTTGTCGCCTGGCTGCCACAAGCCGCCGGCTTTGGCGACAATGACGAAGGTCGCGTGCTGACGCTTGGGGACGAGCCGGATTATGTCCGATCCGTCGCCGCCGCCATCCATGGCTTTCTACAGATGCCGGGCAACGCTGCTGAGCCCGACGATTTTCGGGCGCTTGTCTTTGGCACGCCGTCGGAGCCGGCACCGGTGTCGCGTGGGCTGCAAACGTTCACGCAGGGCGGGCTCTCGGTCTGGCGCGGCGAGATGAACGGCCGCAGCATCGATCTGACATTCGACCACGGCCCGCTCGGCTATCTCTCGATAGCGGCTCACGGCCATGCGGACGCGCTGTCGCTCACCTTGTGCATCGATGGCGAGCCGGTGCTGGTCGATCCCGGCACCTGGCTCTACGGTTCGGGAGGCGTCTGGCGCAACTGGTTTCGCTCGACACCGGCGCATAACACGCTGAATATCGAGGGCAAAAGCCAAAGCATCATCGCCGGGATGTTCAACTGGTCGCACAAGGCGATTGCGGAGTTGGTGGAGAGCGAGCCGGGAACGCACTGGAAGATGCGCGCCCGCCATGACGGCTATAAAAGCCGCTTCGGCGTCGTGCATCAGCGCACCGTGACGCACCAGGCCGACGGCATCGTCGTGAACGATCAACTGCTCGGCGGCAGGCGCGTGGCCGAGATCGTCTTTCAACTCGCAGCCGGCCTCGGCACCGACCGGGACGAAAATACGGTCACCGTACTGCGCGGCGACGAGCCGCTGATAGCCATGCGCTTTCCGGACGCTGCGGTCGACATCCGCGCCGGCGGCGACGCACCGGGGCAGGGCGGTTGGGTTTCACCGCGTTTTGGCGTCAGGCAGCCGGCCGAACGCATCGCCTGGCGTGGCGAAGTGGGCGAAGACGGAATTGAGATACAGCTCGCGGCAATCGCCCCGCCGCCGCTATGATAGCGACCGGCGCTGCAGCGGAGCGGCCTCTCCGGTGTTTCGGCCATGTTCGAGATTAATTGCGTTCGAACTTTTAGCGTTTTGTTACGGTTGAACTGCTAGTCTGGCGCAAATCCGGCATGCTTATGCTTGTTGCAGCCGCAATAGCCATTTGGCTGCCGGCAACATGCAGTGGGTTTGGCAAGTTTCTTGCTTCGCAATTCGCCGGATGGCCATCTTACGGCCCAGGAGCCACCGCACCGATGTTTTCTGAATTCGCCGGATTGATTGTGGAAAAGCTTTCGAACGTCGATCTGGTGACGCTCGGCCTCCTGTTTTTCACGGCACTGGGGAGCGCGGTGGTCGCTTACTGGCGGACTGTCGAGCATAAATCCCTCAGGGACTTCTTCGATTTCGCTTTCCCGGCGGAAGTCATCCTGCACCCGTCGGCGCGAGCGGATGTCCTATTTTGGGTCACCAAACGGGCGATAATGCCATTCCTGCTCATCCCTGCCGGCGCCACCTTCGTTGCCGCCGTCGGCTATGGGACGCACCACGCAATCGGCTGGCTGCTCGGTATCCAGGCGCCGCTCATCGACGGCCCGGCCGGACCGGTGACGATCGTCATCTTCACCGCAACCATGCTGATCGCCTACGACATTTCATACTATCTCTACCATGTCGCCCAGCACCACTTCCCGTTCCTGTGGGAATTGCACAAAGTGCATCATTCGGCCGAGGTGATGGTGGGAATCACCAAGGATAGGGTTCACCCGCTGGACGACCTGATGAACCGTATCTGGGATGGCGTCATCCCGGGGATCTGCTTCGGCATCTGGAGCCTGATCGCGCTCGATCCAGTCGAGATCGCCATCTTCGGCATCAACGTCTATGTCATCCGCAACATCCTGATGATGGACTTTGTTCGTCATACCCATTTCAAGATTTCGTTCGGCCCGTTGAACAACGTCATCTTGTGTCCGCACTGGCACCAGGTGCACCACAGCATCGACCCTCGCCACTACGACAAGAATTTTGGCCTGCTGTTTTCGTTCTGGGATCGCCTCTTCGGGACGCAGTTTGTCCCGGATCCGGATGAAGACCTCAAATTTGGCCTGATTGATCGCGATGTGCGCGACTATCAATCGCTCTTTGGGCTTTACATCCTGCCGCTCAGGAAGATGGGAGGGCATGTCCGCAGACTGTTCCAGAGGCGTCCGGATGCCATCGCAGAGGATCGTTCCCCTTCATGAACACCATTGTTTCGATTGACGCCTCGAGCGCAGAGCGCCTGGAAGTTGTCCGTTCGGCGGATCGTCTGGCTGCGATCGAAGCCGATTGGGCGCATCTCTGGCATCGCACCGATGGGCTGGTCTTTCAGAGTCATGCCTGGATTTCGGCCTGGTGGAATACCGTAGCGGACCGTGACCAGCGCGCGCTGCGGATCGGCCTGGTCTGGAATGGTGACAGGCTCGTTGCTGTCGTTCCCATGGCGATCCGCAAGCGCAAGGGCCTGCGGTTTCTCGAATGGGCGGCCAGCAGCTATACCGATTACGGCGATATTCTCGTTGCTCCGGAATGCTCGTTATCGGCCCTGCAGGGAGTATGGGCCCGGATCTGTGACGCCGGTGGCTTCGATATTGCCTTTCTCAATCGTCTCTTGCCGGGTGCGGCGGCCCGCAAAATTCTCACTCCGGATACCTCCAGCGGGATCAGGCTTCGCTCCAATCACAGGGAGGAAGTCAGTTATCGCGTCGCCGGACAGTGGGCGAGCGGAGGAGCGTGGTTCGCGGAGCAGTCGAAAAAGACACGGCAGAATTATCGGCGCGGCGTCAAGACGTTGGAAGAAGCCGGCGAAATGAAATTTCGCCTGCTTGCGCCAGACGAGCCACTGCAGCCGGTACTCGACCGGCTCTCTACCCTGAAGCGCAGATGGCTGGTCGAGCGCAAGCGTGAATCGCAACTTTTCGAAGAGGGAGCGCCGGTACTGGCCGCACTTGTTGACGCGCTGGCGCGTGCCGGCGTGCTGCACATTTTCGTACTTGAATGCGATGGCGCAATGGTCGCGGTTTCCATCAACTTCGTCCAGCACCACACCATGATGGCGTTCGTGACCACTTTCGATCCGGATTTCAGCCAGGCGTCGCCGGGCATGATCCTGATGATGGACTACATACAGTGGTCGTTCGATCACGGCTTGAGCACGGTCGATTTCCTGTGCGGCGCAGAGGCGTTCAAGCATAAATTCGCAACGCAGGGCGTTGTCCTGCAATCCGTCCTTGGGACGCGCACGGCGCAAGGCTCGCTCGCTTCCCTTGCCGATCGTATGCGTCAAAGGGTCCGGCACGCACGGGGGCGTGGATTGGTAACGACAGCTTGATTTTCGGCTTTGATCGGCGCCGGAATGCCCTGTCCGACCGGCAATGGCAAGCGGTGCCATATCGCTTCCGGGCCGCCGGCAGCACGAACTGCTCAAAGTGCCGATTGCGTCTGAGCTGGAACGACCCGCCAGATCTTGTTGCCGACATCATCCGCCACCAGCAGGGCGCCGCGCCGGTCTATCGCCACGCCCACGGGACGGCCAAAAGCCTTGTCGTCCTCGCTCAGGAAGCCGGTGAGGATGTCCTGGGGCGGGCCGGAGGGCCTGCCGCCTGAAAACGGCACGAAAATCACCTTGTAGCCGCTGTGCGGCCTGCGGTTCCACGAGCCATGCTGCCCGACGAAAGCGCCATTCCTGTATTGAGGACCGAACAGGTCGCCTGTGTTGAAGGTCAGTCCCAATGAAGCCGTGTGCGCCCCGAGCGCATAGTCCGGCTTGATCGCCTGGGCGACGAGGTCGGGCCGCTGCGGCTTGACGCGATTATCGACGTGCTGGCCAAAATAGCTGTAAGGCCAGCCATAGAAGCCGCCATCCCTCACCGAAGTCATGTAATCCGGCACCAGATCGCTGCCGATCTCGTCGCGCTCGTTGACGACGACCCAGAGCTCACCGCTTTCCGGGTTCCACGACAGGCCGTTCGGATTGCGCAGGCCGGAGGCGAAGAGACGCGTCTGTTTCGAGGCGAGATCGATCTCCAGCACGGCGGCGCGGTTCTGCTCTGCCTCCAGGCCGTTCTCGCCGACATTGGAATTGGATCCGACCGTCGCATAGAGCTTCGTCCCGTCCTGCGAGGCGGTCACGTCCTTGGTCCAGTGGTGGTTCCTCCCCGCGGGCAGGTCGACGATCTTCTCCGCTGGTGCGGTGATCTCGGTCGCACCCTCCTGGTAGGGAAAGGCCACAATTGCATTGGCGTTGGCGACGTAGAGCTTGCCGTTGAGCAGGGTCATGCCGAATGGCGAGAACAGCCCGGTGAGAAAGGCGGTTCTGGTTTCTGCCACCCCGTCGCCGTCCTGATCGCGCAGCATCGTGATGCGATTGGCGCTATGCGTCCCCGCGCCGGCCTGGCTCTGGAAGAAATTGACGAAGAAGCGCCGTATGCTGAAGCCCTCCTCCGGCCTGGGCGGCGCATTGCTCTCGGCCACCAGCACGTCGCCGTTTGGCAACACATACAGCCAGCGCGGATGGTCGAGCCCGCGGGCATATTCGTTGACTGCAAATCCCTGGGCCGCTGTCGGCTTGGTGCCCTGCGGCCATGGCATGGCCTTGGCGACATGGACGGTCGGCAGCCAGGTCGGATTGGGCTCCGGCAGGGTCGGGTTGGGGCCATAGGTCTCGGCGATCGGAACGGTCGCCTCTTCGCGCGACAGGAAGAAGATCGCTCCTGCGGCGATTACGAGAACAATGATCAGCATGAGAAGGGCGGTAGCCAAGTTTTTCACCAGAACCTCGAAAAACGTCGAAAGAACGCAAACGCGCTTATCGCGTTGCGGTTGCCGACGCAGCGGCCGATCGGGAGAAGTAGGCCGCAAGCGCGCGGACGTCGTCGTCCGTCAGACCCTTCGCGGCATTGGCCATGAGATGACCGAAGCGCGTTCCACCCCGCTTTCCCGCCTTGAACAGCCCAAGCTGCGTCTCTATGTAGCGCGCCGGCTGGCCGGCGATCGAGGGATAGAGCGGGCTGCGGTCGTATCTTCCGTGACAGCCGAGACAGGCGGGCACATTGGCCTGCCTGACGCCGCTCTCGGCGATTTCCTTGCCGCGCCGGACAAGTGCTGGATCGCCCCCGCCGCCCGGGCGCATCGCCGGCAGGGCAGCGAAATGCCTGGCCAAGTCCGGCCAGAGTTGAGGCCCTGCCGCAATGGCGGGCAGGCTCATCAACCCACTTGCCCGGCCTTCCTCGGCATAGGCACGCAGGCTTTCAAGCAGATACGCCTCGCTCTGCCCGGCCAGAACGGGTATCGCGGGACCGCGTCCAAAACCGTCCTCGCCGTGGCAGCGGGCGCAATCCGCCAGCGCTTGCGGCAGGGTTCCGGCAGCGTCTGCAGGAGGCGCAAGCCTTTCGCCATAGGCGAGATCGCGATAGGTGGCTTCGTCCAGCGACGGCAGTTCGCGCAGGAAGGCGACCATAGCCCAGACCTCGTCGTCGCGTTCCTGCGTCGGCCAGGCCGGCATGCCGGTGAAACGCACGCCGTGCTTGACGATACGAAAAAGCTCCGCGTCCGACCATTCGCCGACGGCCCCGGCAAGGTCAGGCGGCTGCGGCAGCATTCTCATGACGACAGGGGATCGCGGCTCGCCCGGCGCGCCGTGACAGATGGCGCAGCCGCGTGCGAAATGCCCGGCGGCCGGCTGAATCGCATGGCGCGGCAGAGCCTCTGGAGCGTCGACCGCCAGGGCATAGGTGCGCACAGCCGATCGCATGGCGAAATGGAGGAACCATTCCGTGATCTTCCAGTGGCCGCTCGAGGCACCGACATTGAAAAAGCCGATCCAGGCCGCCAGCACCACGACGAAGGGCAGAATGGCAAGCGCTATGGCGAGCTTCTTCCAGCTGATATGCATCAGACCGTCTTCCGCGGTGGTGTGGCGAGGATGCGCGCGAAAAGCGTCACGCCGCCGGCCAGGTAGACCGCGGCGCCGACCAGAAGCATGATAACGCCGCCAAGTTCCTGATCCTGCTGGGCGGAAAGCGCGATGCCGAAGCAGCTTGTCTCGCCGGTCCCATAAAGCGGCCGTGGGGTCAGCGCCAGCAGCGCGCCGAGCAAGGTCATGTGGATGGACGTCAGAAGCAGGGCGAAGGCGCCGGCGGCATAGCCTGTGGTGTCCGAGCCGCGGCGCGGCAGGCAGGCCAGCCACAGGAACAGCCCGGCGGCAAGGAACGTGACCTGCTCGACAGCGGTGACAAACAGCGAGCTTTGCGCCAGAGCCCGCAAGGCCGGTGCGTGCCAGGACCAGACGACGATGAGTTCGACTAGGGAGGCGGGGAGGGCGAGGGTGAACGCCCGGCTCGCACCTGGTGTCGGGCCGAGCGGGACCCCAATCGCCATCAGCGGCGCGGCGATCGCCACCACTCCCATATGCGCCAGCATGTGCGCCGAAAACGAATCCCGCAAGCCATCGAGCAGCGGCCCGAGCCAGACCAGGGCAAGGACGAGGATGCCGAGGATGAGGCAGGCGCGTCTCACCGGATACACTCCGTCAGGAACAATGCAGGCATCGCGGTGAAGATCACGGCGATGAAGCTGAGACCCGAGAGCAGCAGCGTCGCAAAGCCCTGGAACAGGGTCCGGTCGCGTCCCGTCGGATCGTCGTGCGGCGGATCGTCTGTGCCGAAGCCCCATTGCCGCCAGGCGAGCCATGCTGACAGCGCGATCAGCGAGAGGGCGATCACGGTGGCGGCGGCGATGCCGGCGCGCACAGCGCTGAAACTCAGCCCGACAAGCTCGGGCTTGGCGCAATAGATCGCTGCGCCGATGTAGCAAACAAGGAAATGCGCAGCCCACACCACCGGCGCAGTGAACAGCGTCCACAGTGTCTCGATCTGTTTTGGGACAAGCCACATCGGCGCCTCACATCGCTGCCGGAAAGAGGCCGATGATGGCGAAGGTGGTGACGGCGGCAATCAGCAGGAAATGCCAGTAGAGCACCACATTGCCTAGATCCAGGTCATGCTTCGGCGTCAGTCGGCCGGCCAGCGAGCGGGCCAGGCAATAGGCCTGCATGACTGTGCCGAGCGCTGCATGGGCGAGCACCCAGATCACCAGGATCCAGACGATTGCGGGATAGACGTGGCGCGTCGGGTCCATGCCTGGAGACAATGGCGCGGCCAGGCCTGTGGCGGACGCGGCAACGGTCGTTAGCAGGGACAGCACCAGCAAGCCGCGCATAGTGGCCGTAGCGCCGCGCCTGTTGACCGTGCGTGCCGCCACCATCAGGCCCCACGCCGCAGCGAACAGGCTGGCAGCCACCAGCGACCAGACCGCATCGGGCCCGGCAATCCCCGCGGTGAAGTTGGCATGGATCGTCCAGTAGAAGAAATAGCCGAAGACGAGGCTGGCGAACGCGGTGCCATCGCCCACCATGGTGATGAACATCGCCCACCAGCCGACCGAATCGGAGCCGGAGGCATAAAGCGGCAGGCTGAGGCCAAGGCCGACATCCTTTTCCGGCTTCTCGGGGATTTCGCCAGTGCCCGTCCAGAGCCAGTAGATGACTGCGCAAAAGCAGATGATTGCGGCCAGCGCCGTCGCGATCCACCAGTGGAAGGTAAGCGCGATGAAGGCGCCTCCGAGCGAAAGAGCCGAGACGATGGTGACATGGGAGGTGCCGCCGACCCGCAGCACCTGGACGGGTTCGGCGTCGAGCACGGTGGTGACCAGTCCCTCGCGCCATCCCTCTTCCGCGTCGGGCAGATAATAGCGGCCTTCATTGACTTTGCGGGCAAGGTCCTTCTGGTCCCACAAGGGGTAGCGGCTGCGCACGATGGGTATCGAGCGGACGCCCCAGTTCTCCTCCGGCTCGGAAATCCATTCCAGCGTGCCGGCATTCCACGGGTTGAATTCGCCGCGCGGCTGCCGGTGCTTTGGCCTGAGCACGTCGAAGACGACCACCAGCACGCCCGCGGCGAAAATGAAGGCTCCGGCCGTCGAGATCAGGTTCAGCCAGTTCCAGCCGATTTCGTCTGGATAGGTGAAGACGCGGCGGGGCATGCCGCGCAAGCCGCTCAGATGCATGGGGAAAAAGGCGATGTTGAAGCCGCAGAACATCAGCCAGAAGGCGAGCCGCCCCAACCCGTCTGAGAGCTTCTTCGCGTCGATCAGCGGGTAATAGTAATAGAGCCCGGCCACGACCGGGAAAAGCATGCCGCCGATCAGCACATAATGGAGATGCGCAACGACAAAATACGTGTCGTGGGCCTGCCAGTCGAAGGGTGCGAGCGCCACCATGACGCCCGTCAGGCCACCAATGACGAAGATGGCCAGCCCTCCGGTGCCGAACAGCATCGGGGTCGAGAAGATCACCCGGCCGGCCAGCATGGTGGCGATGAAGACGAAGATCTGCACGCCCGTCGGGATCGCCACCGCCTCGGAGGCCGCCGAGAAGAAGGCCAGCGAGATCTGCGGCAGGCCTGTGGCAAACATATGGTGCACCCACAGGCCGAAGGAAAGGAACCCTGTCCCCACTGCCGCGAGCACGATCCAGGAGTAACCGACGATCGGACGCTGGGAAAAAGTCGGCACGATCATGGCCATCAGCGCGATCGCCGGCAGGAAGATAATGTAGACTTCCGGATGGCCGAATATCCAGAACAGATGCTGCCACAGCAGCGGGTCGCCGCCGCGCGCTGCGTCGAAGAACGGCCAATCGAACATCAGTTCCATCTCGAACAGGAGGTCGCCGGCGATCAGCGGCGGGAAGGCGAACAGGATCATTCCGGCAACGATCAGCAGGTACCAGGCGAAGAGCGGCATCAGGTTGATGCGCATGCCCGGCGCGCGGCATTTCATGATGCCGACGATGAGTTCGACGGCGGCCGCGATCGAGGCGACTTCGATGAAGGAAAGGCCGAGCAGCCAGATGTCGGCGCCAATGCCGGAGAACTCCTTGTCGGTGGCGAGCGGCGGATACATGAACCAGCCTGCCGACGGCGCCGCATTGAAGAAGATCGAGCCGCAGACGAAGATACCGCCGAGCAAAAAGCTCCAGAAACTGAAGGCTCCGAGGCGCGGAAACGGCATTTCGCGGGCGCCCAGCATCGGCGGCAGGAGGAAGATCGCGACCGCCTCGAAGATCGGCACCGCGAACAGGAACATCATCACCGTGCCGTGCAGGGTGAAAGCCTGGTTGAATAAGTCGGCCGAGAGGAAGTCGTTGTCGGGCACGGCGAGCTGCAGTCGCATCAGCAGCGCGAGCACGCCGGCAAACAGCATGAAGGCGAAGGCGGCCGAGCCGTACCAGAGGCCGATCTGGTAATTGTTCACCGAGGTCCAGTAGCGCCAACCGGTCGGATTGGCCCACACAGCGCGCAGCCGCTGTTCCTGCGCCTTGTATTCTTCCGGCGAACGCTCCTTGACCGCAGCGCTCATCGCAGGCCTCTCAACCAGGCGGCCATGGCGCGAATGTCGTCCGGCGGCAACATGTCGAAGGCCGGCATCCTGGAGCCGGGCTTGATCAGCTCGGGCCGGGCGATGAAGCTGGCGACGGCGTCTTCGGTGTTGGGCAGGATTCCGGCTGCGACGGTGGCGCGGGAACCGATATGCGAAAGATCCGGGCCGATCAGGCCGCGCGCATCGGTGCCCGCGACGACATGGCAGGACCCGCAGCCATGGCGCAGGAACAGCGCGCCGCCGCTTGCGCCGGCCCCTTCCGCGGGAATTGCCTGGGCGGCAAGCCAGGACCGGAAGGCTTCGGGCGCCATGGCGACGGCCGAGAGCGCCATCAGCGCGTGAGACGTGCCGCAATATTCCGCGCACGGGCCGCGGAATAGACCAGCTTTGGTGGCCATGATCGAAAGCCTGTTGGTGCGGCCGGGGATCATGTCCATCTTGCCGCCGAGCGGTGGGATCCAGAAGGAATGGATCACATCGGCGCTTTTCAGGGTCAATTCGACCCGCTCGCCGACCGGCAGCCTGATCTCGTTGGCAGACGCGACCGGCGGTCCCAGAGGAGGGTGATAGACAACTTCCCACCAGAACTGCCTGCCGGTGACTTCGATCCGCAGGGCGGCGGGGCTCGCCTGGGCGAAGGGCCGAAGGCCAGGCATCAGCCACAGCGCATAGGCGAGCAGCGCACAAAGCGTGACCGAGGGGAAGACTACGCCGCCCCAAAGGATGATGCTGCTGGCAGACTTTTCGGCCAGCCTGCGGCGATTGACGAGGGCTGAATGAAGAAGCAGGCCGACCACGCCCAGCCAGATGACGGTGCCGCCGCTTAGCATGACCCAAAACAGCATTTCTATCTGCTGCGCTTCCGCTCCCGCGGACTCAAGTGCCGACTGAGTGCTCGTCTGGGCGCCGGCAGAGCCGCTCGCGAGCAACAATGACGCAGCTGACAGGCTGAAATATCGACCCATTTGCAACCCCTCCGCGGTAAACCGGCGAGAGGGGCGGAAGGTTCCGGGCAACTGAGCGTTCGAACTGGCGGAATGAACGTGTCGGTCGAGTCAGTGGACGGTTTTGCGTGTCGGCGGTTTTGCGCGCGAGTCGATGGCTTCCTGCAACAAGACGCGGGCCTCGCGTGTCAAACCTTTGGGCCAGAAGTGGCCGGAGCTCATGGCGCCGCAGAGGCTACGAATTCTTCACCGACAGCAGTCCTTTATGATTGGTTTCTGTCACCAGAAATCCTTGTGGTCGGTTACGATCTCTTCTTCGAGTTCAGGGAATGGGCCACGGATTGCTACATGGCGCCGTCCGGCGGCGAACACCTGATGACAGCTCAGATCGAGGGTCAGATTCTCCGAATTGTCTCCGGTCAGCTCGGCCAGCCGCCTTTCGCTGAGTCCGTAGACCACGGTGCCGATGCCGGCCCAGTAACAGGCCCCGGCGCACATGCAGCACGGCTCGACCGAGGTCACCAGCGTGCATCGCTCGAGAAAGGTCGGGTCGTATTGCTGCGCAGCCGCGCGGGCCACGTTTGCCTCTGCGTGGCCAACGCCGCGATCCCGCGCGTAGGTGTTGCCCGACGAAAGCAGCACGTCGCCTTCCGGCCCGACCAGGAGCGCCCCGAAAGGATGATTGCCACTCGCCCGGCTCTCGGTGGCGATCTCCACGGCGAGACGTAGATATTCTGTATCGCTCTTCATGGCCGCCTCCTTGGGGTGCCCGTTCGTAACTGTACGCGTAAAGACCTCTTGGACAATTTTCAACGCGTGACGAAACAATTGCGCTCGATCGCCGTTTGCGCGTCATGAAGGGCATTTTGGGCGGGTGTTGGATTGCCCAGAGGAGGCGACGATGAGCGCAACCGGCTTGGAAGTTTTTGACAAAACCCTGCAGACGACAAACATCTGGCTGGACGAGATCATGGCCGATCACGGGCCCGACAGGCGCGTGGCCTGGCATATGCTGGGAGCCGTTCTACGCACCTTGCGGGATTGGCTGCAGATTGAACTGGCTGCCAATTTGGGGGCTGAACTGCCGCTTCTCGTGCGCGGAGCCTACTATGATCGGTATCGGCCGCGTGATCTGCCGACGAGCAGCCGTTCGTTGGAGGATTTTTTGCAGCGGGTGGCCGAGGAGATGAAATCCACTCGACCGGTGAATCCCGAGGATGCGACGAGATCCGTGTTCAAGGTACTCGCCAGGCATGTCGACCTCGGCCAGTCGGCCGAGGTGCGGGACGCGTTGCCGAAGCAGATCCGGGCGCTTTGGCCCGAAAGTGTTGGAGTCTAGCAGCAAGACCAAAGTCGGGCCTGCCGATGCGGTTCTCAACCGCCTCCGCCCCCGCGGTCGTTTTCCTCGCGATACAGTCGCTCGGTGGCCCGATCGCTTTCTCTGCGCTCTGCAGGCCCACGGCGTCGCCACGTAAGGAGTGCGTAGGCGAGCAGGATTGCCAGCAGTAGCGGGCCTCCAGCAACGACGATCAACCACATGCTGTTCTCGAACATGGAACATCTCCTTTCCCTCGTTACCGAGCAGGAGCGAAACCGTTGCTCCCGGTGCAGGGTTGGACACCGCAGTGCAGCTCTCTTCGCCGAATGACCAGTGATTCGCCATTCAACTGCTGAACGCGGGCAACTGCTGAGCGCGGGCAACTGTTGAGCGCGGGCAACTGTTGAGCGCGGGCAACTGCTGAGCGGGCGGTTTATTGCTTCAGAAAGGCAACTTGTACCCAGCGGGCTGTTGCGCTCGGCAAGCGCTGGTGGAAGAATGGACTTCCCTCGGAAACGTTCCATTGTGCGAGCCATTCGCTGGCTGACTTCCAGGCGTTCACGATATCTGTCTGCACCCCTAACATCCGGTCGCAGACGCACTACGTGTAATAGGGAACCACAAAGGCTTTCCGACAGTTGAGTGAAGAGGCGACAGCAACCAGACCGGCCGGGGCGAGGAATACCATGCGCGAGAACCACTCCGACGTCTTCGATCTGTTTTCGGAGATTTACACCAATGCGGCGCAGGAGGAGATAAGCATCCAGCAATATCTCCTTGCCTGCCGCGAGGATAAATCGATGTATGCTTCGGCGCCCGAGCGGATGGTCGAGGCGATCGGCGAGCCCACCCTGATCGACACCAGCATGGATGAGCGGCTCGGCCGCATTTTCTCGAACAGGACAATCAAGGTCTATCCCACCTTCGCCGAGTTCTATGGCATGGAGGACACGATCGAGCGCATAGCCGGCTATTTCCGCTATGCCTCTCAAGGGCTCGAGGAGCGCAAGCAGATTCTCTATCTGCTTGGCCCTGTCGGCGGCGGCAAGTCCTCGCTCGCCGAACGGCTGAAGAAGCTGATGGAGGAGCGCCCGATCTATACGCTGAAGGTCGGCGACCAGATCAGTCCGGTTTTCGAATCGCCGCTCGGGCTTTTCAATCCTGACCGCATGGGCGACCTTTTGGAGGACAAATACGGCATCGCGCGGCGCCGGCTGAACGGTCTTATCTCGCCATGGGCGGCCAAGCGCCTCGACGAACTGTCCGGCGACATCTCCAAGTTCAGCGTCGTCAAGCTCATGCCTTCGCGGCTACGCCAGATAGGCATCTCCAAGACCGAGCCAGGCGATGAGAACAACCAGGACGTTTCGGCCCTGGTCGGCAAGGTCGACATAAGACAGCTCGAGCATTTCAGCCAATCCGATCCGGACGCCTATTCCTACAGCGGCGGCCTGAACCGAACCACGCAGGGGCTGCTCGAGTTCGTCGAGATGTTCAAAGCGCCGATCAAGGTCCTGCATCCGTTGCTGACCGCTACCCAGGAAGGCAGCTACAACGGTACGGAAAACTTCGGATCTTTCCCGTATCAGGGCATCGTAGTAGCGCACTCCAACGAATCGGAATGGCTGCAGTTCAAGAACAACAAGAACAACGAGGCATTCCTCGACCGTATCCTGGTGGTCAAGGTGCCGTATTGCCTGCGGGTCACCGAAGAAAGGCAGATCTACGAAAAGCTGCTGCGCGAAAGCGAATTGGCCTCCAGTTCCTGTGCACCGGAGGTTCTCGACATTCTCAGCCGGTTCACCGTCTCGACCCGTCTGGCCGAGCACGACAATTCGCCGCTCTACACCAAGATGCGCGTTTATGACGGCGAGAACCTCAAGGACATAGATCCCAAGGCGAAGTCGGTTCAGGAATACCGCGATGCCGCAGGGGTCGATGAAGGCATGACCGGCGTCAGCACGCGCTTTGCCTTCAAGATACTGTCGCAGACCTTCAACTACGACACCAAGGAAGTGGCCGCCGATCCCGTGCATCTGATGTACATTCTGGAGGAGGCGATCAAGCGCGAGCAGTTCCCCAAAGAAACGGAAGCCGCCTATCTCGACTTCATAAAGTCGGAACTGGCCACGCGCTATGCCGAGTTCATCGGCCATGAAATTCAGAAGGCCTATCTGGAATCCTATAGCGAATACGGCCAGAACCTGTTCGACCGCTACATCGCCTATGCCGATGCCTGGATCGAGGACCAGGACTACAAAGACCCCGATACCGGCCAGATCCTCAATCGCGAGGTGCTCGACAACGAACTGTCGCAAGTCGAAAAGCCGGCCGGCATTGCCAACCCCAAGGACTTCCGCAACGAGGTCGTGAAGTTCACGTTGCGCGCCCGGGCGAGGAACCATGGCCGCAACCCTTCGTGGACGAGCTATGAAAAGCTGCGCGAAGTCATCGAGAAGCGGATGTTCGGCCAGGTCGAGGATCTGCTCCCGGTGATCAGCTTCGGCTCCAAGCAGGACAGCGTAACGGAGAAGCGGCATACCGAGTTCGTGCATCGGATGGTCGGACGCGGTTACACCGAACGCCAGGTCCGCCGACTGGTGGACTGGTACATGCGGGTGAACAAGGCGGGCTGAGTCCGGCCGGGATGGTTCCATGCCGATCTTTGTCGATCGCCGACTGAACCCAAAGGACAAGAGCCTCGGCAACCGCCAGCGCTTCCTGAAGCGTGCGCGCGAAGAGCTGAAGCGAAGCATCCGGGATCGGATCCGTACCGGCAAGATCGCCGATGTCGACAGCGAGCACGCCGTCTCGATGCCAGCGAGGGGCACAGCTGAGCCGAGCTTCAGCGACGCGAAGGACAGCGGCAGGCGGCAGCACATCCTGCCGGGCAACAAGCATTTCGCCCCGGGCGACCGGGTTCCGAAGCCCGGCCAGGGCGGCGGCGGCTCATCTCCCGGGAAAACGGTCTCGGAGGACGATTTTCGTTTCGTGCTCTCGCGCGAGGAGGTGCTCGACCTCTTTTTCGAGGATCTCGAACTTCCCGACATGGTCAAGCTCAACCTCAAGGAGATACTATCCTTCAAACCGCGCCGCGCCGGGTTCGCGGCGACCGGTTCGCCGACCAACATCAATGTCGGGCGCACGATGCGAAACAGCCATGGTCGCCGGATTGCGCTAAGGCGCCCCAAGCAGGTTGAACTCGATGCGATTGCGGAGCAACTCGCAATCCTGGAGGCCGAGCCGCAGAGCGCGGCGCCGGCACGCCAGCGGATTGCAGCGCTGCGGGAGGAGCTTGAGCGACTTGAGCGCCGCCGCAAGCGGATCGCCTATGTCGATCCCGTCGACATCCGCTTCAACCGTTTCGACGCCCAGCCCGTACCGAACGCCAATGCGGTCATGTTCTGTCTCATGGACGTATCCGGCTCGATGGGCGAACGCGAGAAGGATCTGGCCAAGCGCTTCTTCGTGCTGCTGCACCTGTTCCTGAAACGGCGCTACGACCGCACCGAAATCGTCTTCATCCGCCATACGCACGAGGCGCAGGAGGTGGACGAGGAAACCTTCTTCTACAATACGCAAAGCGGCGGCACGGTTGTTTCCACGGCACTCGAGGAAATGCACCGCATCATCGCGCAACGCTATCCCAGCAACGAGTGGAACATCTATGCCGCCCAGGCGTCGGACGGCGACAATTTCGTCACCGATTCTGAGCGCTGCATCGGCCTGATGGACGGCCAGATCATGCGCCTGTGCCAGTATTTCGCCTATGTCGAGATCATCGACGAACGTGAGAGCCATATTTTCGGCACCACCGACAATGGAACCTCGCTCTGGCGCGCCTACAGCGTTGTCAACCAGCGATGGCCGAATTTCCAGATGAGCCGTATCGCCAACGCAGCCGACATCTATCCGGTCTTTCGCCAGCTCTTTGCCAGGCAGCCGGTCTTGCAGAAAAGCGCTTGAGGGGAGCCGATGGCGAACCAGACCATCAAGTCGGGCCAGACCAGCAAGTCGGGCCAAACCAGCAAATCAGGCCAAACCGGCAAACCAGGCCAAACCAGCAAATCAGGTTTGCTCTTTTCGGGGTCCGACTGGGATTTCAAGACACTGTCGCGCGCCTACGAAGCGATCGAGGCGATCGCCATCGAAGAGCTTCATCTCGACATCTATCCGGTGCAGATGGAGATCATCTCGTCCCAGCAGATGCTCGACGCCTATTCCTCGGTCGGTATGCCGCTGATGTATCGCCACTGGTCCTTCGGCAAGCATTTTCTCTACCAGGAATTGCTCTACCGCAAAGGCGGGCGGGGGCTCGCCTATGAGCTGGTGATCAATTCCAATCCTTGCATCGTCTACCTGATGGAGGAAAACACCATGGCCCTGCAGGCCCTGGTGACAGCTCATGCAGCGCTTGGCCATAATCATTTTTTCAAGAACAATCATCTGTTCCGGCAATGGACGGACGCCAGCGCGATCCTAAGTTATCTGGACTTTGCCAAGGGTTACATTGCCCGTTGCGAGGAGCGGCACGGCGTTGCCGCGGTGGAGGCGATCCTCGATGCGGCCCACGCGCTGATGGAACAGGGGGTCTTCAGATATCGCCGGCCGCCGAAGCTGTCGTCGGAGCGGCAGCGTGTAGGCGTTCGTGAGCGCCTGGAGTACGAAGAGCGTTCTTACAACGATCTGTGGCGCACGCTGCCGCCTTCGAAGGGTGGAGACAATGTTGGGGAAAAGAATTCCGACATCGCGGAGCGAAAGAAAACGCTCAAGCTGCCCGAGGAGAACCTGCTTTACTTCCTGGAAAAAAACAGCCTGGTCTTGGAGCCCTGGCAGCGTGAAATCGTCAGGATCGTCCGCGTCGTCGCGCAATACTTTTATCCGCAGCGGCAAACGCAGGTGATGAACGAAGGCTGCGCCACCTTCGTGCACTACACGCTGATGAACATGCTGTTCGATCGTGGCCTGATCAGCGAAGGCGCGATGCTGGAAATCCTGCGCAACCATTCGAACGTGATCTTTCAGCCGGGCTTCGACGACCCGCGGTTTTCCGGCATCAATCCTTATGCGTTGGGCCTCGACATGATGCAGGACATCCAGCGCATAGCGACCGAGCCGACTGCCGAGGATCGTGACTGGTTCCCCGATATCGCCGGCAACGGCGATTGGCGCGAAACCCTGCTCGACGCGTGGGCGAACCATCGCGACGAATCTTTCATCCGCCAGTATCTGAGCCCGGCTCTGATGCGGAAGTGGCGGTTCTTTGTCCTCGCCGACGCCGCCAGCGAGCCGCATTACGAAGTCGCGTCGATACACAATGAGCGTGGCTACGAAAAGATACGCGCCGGGCTCGCCCAGAGCTACGACATCGGCGCGAGCCGGCCGGATATCCAGGTGGTGGATGTCGATCTGCTCGGCGACCGGCAGTTGCGATTGGAGCACAAGGTGAAGAACGGCATCATGCTGGAGGAGGCCGGTCGCGACGCCACGCTGCGCCATATCCGGACCCTGTGGGGCTATGAGGTCAGCCTGGCGGCGATCGATGCGCAAACCGGCGGGACGCTCAACGAACGTTCGACCAGCCAAATCGGGGAATGACCAAACCGGAATGGCCGGCGACGGCATCGTTCTACTGTCGGGTTTTTACTCCTGGGTCCAATGCTCCGGGGTCGAATGCTCCGGGTCCAATGCTCTGGCCGTCGGACCCGGAAAGGTCGGTTCCGTAGGAATCTCCGGTGGTATATCGGGAGGAATTTCGACGGGCTGCCTTTCGGGGCTGGGAACGGGATCAGGCGAAGGCGGAGGAACGCCCGGAGGCTCACCAGGCGGAGTCTCCGGCGGAGCAGGAGGCCGGGCCGGCTCAGGATTGGGATTATCCGGTATCGGCACGGGATTGTTCGGGTCTGGATCAGGATCGGTCATCGGAGACTCCCCGAAGCTTGCTTCACATCTCCTCGGCGCCAATGTGTTTCCACTCAACAGCTCCGGCGCCAATGAATAGCTCGTTCTCGCTGTCGACCCCGGCCTAGACGTGGATCGTTCGCAGCGGCATGTGTCTCCTTCCGTTTGCTCGGAGGAGGATCATCCAGGGTGACAACCATCGCGCCGAACGATGGTTCCATGCCTTGGCGGTGGGGCTCAATGCCAGCGGCGTTGAATAATGGAGCGGCGGCTCCACCTTCGTCGCCTTTACCGCGTCGGCGAGCACGCTATGTACGCCGCGTATTGCCAAGACGGTTCAGGGAGGAACAGCATGCGCGCGTTCATGATTGTCACCCTTCTTCTGGTCGCAATCGCAATGGCGCTGTCGCTCGCACACGCGTTGGAGTTGCCCGGCAAGTTGCGCCTCAAGGAGGCCACCTACAAATCTGTGCAGGAGATCTACTATCCCGGCTTCACGATCGGCGGGTTTGCCGAGATCGGCGGCATCATTGCACTCGCCATCCTGCTTTACCTCACGCCCTATCCAGGCGGTCGATTCTGGTGGACTTTGGCGGCCCTTGTCTTCCTGGTGGCGGAACATGCGACCTATTGGCTGGTAACACATCCCGTCAACAATTTCTGGGTGCAGGACGTCGCAGTGTCGAAACCAGCCGCGACGTTTTTTTCAATGCTCCGCCGGAAGCAAAGCGGCGACTGGAAAGACTTGCGCGATGTTTGGGAAGCCTCGCACGTCGCCAGGGCAGTCCTGGCGATGCTGAGCCTGATCTCGATTGCTGTCGCCGCGACATTTTATGCCGGGAGTGAATAGCGCGTGGGATGCGCAGCGACGCTACTTGTTCGTCCGCATCTTTTGTCTTGGATTGATCCCGCCAAGGGCGTTCGTGTCGTTCTCGACATCGCCCTCGATGGTGTTTTCGCCTTCGAGTACGAGTTCGTCGCCTTCCTTGATCGTGCCCTTCGAGGTGCCGATACCGGGATTGTTCCTCAGATCGGCATCGCTCGGCTTTTTCCACTTTGGATGTTTGGTTCCGCTCATGGCACAACTCCTTCGAAAAGGGTCCTGTTCTAAAGGGCGTCGCGTTGAAACGGATTCAATCGACGCGCTTTAAATCTTTGTTTTTATGCATGTCGTTGTCCCAAAACCGCTGCGCACTTTTGGGCGACATGCACTAGAAACAGCACGGCGCGATGAATGTTCCGCCGAAACTCACCTTGACGCGGCCTTGTCCGCGAGGCGGCTAGAGCCCGAACGGATAGGTGTCGGGAACGCCGGTTCCGACATGCTCCGGCCCAAGCGGCGTCACCGCGACGGTTTCGTCAAACCAGACGAACGCGTCAAACTGCTGGGCAAGAGAGGCATCCGCGTAATGGCTGCGCAGTTCGGTTTCCGGCCGATAGATCACGCCGATGAAGCGCTCCAGCCGACGCTCCAAAAGCCGCTCGCGCAACGTATCGTCGCGCTTGATATCGAGCAGGAAACGCGAGACGCCGCTATCATGGCAAAGCCGCTCGTAGCTATCGTTGTGGGAAGGCCGCACCCGCTTGATTTCCATCTCGCTGTCCCAGTCGGAGGCCGCGGCGACTGTCCCGGAATGCGTGCCGAGCCCGATCAGGGCTGCCTCGTCGCCGAAGCGCTGGCGGCAGAACTGGCCGATGTTCACTTCGTCCCTGACAATCCCCATTTCGGTGTAGCGGGCATCGCCGATATGGGAATTATGCGCCCACACGACCGCCTTGGCGTTGGGGCCGCGAGCTGCCAGCAGATGCTCGAGCGTCTCGAACATATGGGTATCGCGTAAATTCCAGGACTGCGCGCCGCCATAATACATGATCCGGTAGTAGCGTTCCGCGGAAGCGATCAGCCGGGCATTCTGGGTGGCATCCATGAAATCGACGCCGTCCTGCTGGGCATAGTCGAGTTGCCTGGCAAGCAGTTCGCGGCATTGTTCGAGCACGGCCTGCTCGCATTTCTCGTAGCCGGAGGTGAGCGCGACACGGCCGTAGGTGGATGGTTCATGTTGCCAAGGCGTCAGGCAGCCATAGCGTTCACGCGCGATGTTTGCTGCCTGCGGATCGACCCGGTCGAGATATTGCAGAACCGCGGCGATCGATCCGCTCATATTGTAGATGTCGAGGCCATAGAACCCGGCCAGCCGAGACGATAGCCTGATGCGTTCATTGTGATGTCGCATCCAGTCGAGGAACGCGGCAACGTCGGTGTTGCGCCACATCCAGGTGGGAAACCGCTGGAACGGCGGATCGGCGTTGGCGCGTGGCGGCCGATGGCGGACGTAGCGGTCGATCGCCGCTGCATCAGGCCAGTCGGCCTCGACAGCGACGATGGTGAAGCCGTGCTTCTCGATGAGCCTGCGGGTGATCGCGGCGCGGGCCCGGTAGAACTCCGACGTGCCGTGGCTCGCTTCACCGAGCAGGACGACGCGCCGGTCGCCAAACCGGTCGAACAATGCGCCGAACGCCGGATCGTCGAAGTCCGGCAGCGGTTCGGCCGCCGCCGCGATCATCTCGGGCAGGCTGCGCGTGCGTGCGCGTCCGGACGGACGATCATTCGCGATACGGTTGCCGCTCTCGGGCCAGCCCTGCTCGCCGATGAGCGGGACAAACCGCACGCCGCCGAAATCCTCCTCGCTGTAAGTCGCAGCGCCGGTTCGGGTGACCTTGAGAAGGCGCTGATCATGCGGATCGTCGCCGACCGGGATGACGAGCCTGCCGCCGACGTCGAGCTGTTCCTGAAGCGCAAGCGGCGCACCGGGTCCGCCGGCGGCGACCAGAATGGCGTCGAAGGGCGCCGCGTCGGGCCAGCCTTTGGTGCCATCGCCGGTGCGGACTTCGATATTGTCGTAGCCAAGCTCTTGGAACCGCTGTCTCGCCGTTTCGGCCAGCCCGGCATGGCGCTCGATCGTGTAGACGCGTTCGACGATCCGGCTCATCACGGCAGCCGCGTAGCCCGAACCGGTGCCAACCTCCAGGACATGGTCGCCCGGTCCGATTTCCGCCATCTCGATCATCAAGGCGACGATGTAGGGCTGCGATATCGTCTGCCCCTCGGCGATCGGCAACGGCCCGTCCTCATAGGCGAATTCTTCAAAGCCGGGAGCGACGAATGCCTCGCGCGGAACCTCGCGCATCGCTTCCAGCACCTCGCGGTCATGGATGCCACGGCGGCTGAGATGGACTTCGACCATTCGGTTGCGTGCGTGGGAAAGATCGAGCATCTTTTTGCTCCTCTTGCGAGCTGACAGCCCCCCGATTGTCCCCTGATCGTGCCCGACGGCTTCTCGGGTATGCGCTCGGCCTCGGCAACTCATGTCCGGCGGCTAGTCTCCTTAACCGTTGGCGAGCTTCCAGGTTCCTGCAAAAGAGCGATTGGCGGGCGAAAATGGCGGCTCCAGCCGAACTTATTTCCGTAAGAATCCTTTCTCCAGAGCGATGTCACTCCAGATATCGACGGGCGAACGCATTCTGGAGATTTTTCGATGAACGACGAGGCTCAAAAAGCTGCGACCACAACGGGCCTTTATCAGATCGATCTCATGGACCGCTATTGGCGGGCCGCGAACTACATTTCGGTTGGCCAGATCTATCTGATGGATAATCCGCTGCTGCGCGAGCCGCTGAAAGCCGAACACGTCAAGCCGCGGCTGCTTGGCCATTGGGGCACGACGCCTGGCCTCAACTTCATCTACGTCCACCTGAACCGCGTCATCCGTCAACGCGGTCTCGACGTTCTGTTTATCTGCGGCCCGGGTCATGGCGGCCCGGCGATGGTGGCGAACACCTGGCTTGAGGGCAGCTACAGCGAAATCTATCCCGAAATCGGCCAGGGCGAAGACGGGTTGAGGAAACTTTTTCGGCAATTCTCGTTCCCCGGCGGAGTGCCGAGCCACGCTGCTCCGGAAACGCCCGGCTCGATCCATGAAGGCGGGGAACTGGGATATGCGCTGGTCCATGCTTTCGGCGCGGCCTTCGACAATCCCGATCTGGTGGTCGCCTGCGTCGTCGGCGACGGCGAAGCGGAAACCGGTCCGCTCGCGGCGGCATGGCACTCCAACAAGTTCCTCAACCCGGCATCCGACGGCGCTGTCCTGCCGATCCTGCATCTCAACGGCTACAAGATCGCCAACCCGACGATCCTTGCCCGCATGGATGACGTGGAATTGCGAGCCCTGTTCGCCGGCTATGGCTACGAACCTTTTTTCGTCGAAGGTCACGAGCCGGTTCCCATGCATCGGTTGATGGCCATCAAGCTGGACACCGTGCTCGACAGAATCCGCTCGATCCAGGAGCGCGCCCGTACGCCGTTCTGGCAAGGAGAGCGTCCGCTGTGGCCGATGATCGTGCTGCGCAGCCCGAAGGGGTGGACCGGCCCGAAGGAGGTCGATGGCGAGAAGGTCGAGGATTTCTGGCGCTCGCATCAAGTGCCGGTGTCGAACGCCCGCAGCAATGCGGGACACCGCAAGATCCTCGAAGACTGGATGCGGAGCTACGAACCGGAAAAGCTGTTCGACGACAGCGGGCATCTTCTTCCAGAGCTGGCGGCGCTTGCGCCAACCGGATCCAAGCGCATGGGCGCAACCCCCTATGCCAACGGCGGACTGCTGAAGCGCGACCTCGTGCTTCCCGATTGGAAAAGCCTGGCGCTTGATGTGCCGCGTCCGGGTGGCGCCAAGGCCGAGGCGACGCGGGTTCTCGGGGGCTATCTTCGCGACGTCATGAGCCTGAATGCGCAGGCCGGGAATTTCCGGCTGATGGGGCCGGACGAGACATCCTCCAACCGGCTTGACGAGGTATTCGAGGTTACCGACCGGGTCTGGATGCAGCGGATAGAGCCCTATGACGTAAAACTCTCCCGGGACGGCCGCGTCATGGAAGTGCTCAGCGAGCATCTCTGCCAGGGATGGCTGGAGGGCTATTTGCTGACCGGCCGCCATGGCCTGTTCTCCTGTTACGAGGCGTTCATCCACATCGTCGATTCCATGGTCAACCAGCATGCGAAATGGCTGAAGACATCCCGCGAGCTTGCCTGGCGCGAGCCGATCGCTTCCCTCAATTACCTGCTGACCTCGCATGTCTGGCGGCAGGATCACAATGGCTTCAGCCACCAGGATCCGGGCTTTGCCGATTTCGTCGCCAACAAGAAGGCCGACACGGTCAGGCTCTATTTCCCGCCGGATGCCAACACGCTGCTGTGGATCACCGACCATTGCCTGAGAACCTATAACCGCATCAACGTCATCACCGCCGGCAAGCAGCCGGCGCCGCAATTTCTGTCCGTCGACGCCGCGGAGGCCCACTGCAGGGCGGGGGCGGGAATCTGGGAGTGGGCCGGGACGGTTGCGGAGCGCGAGGATCCGGATGTGGTCATGGCCTGCGCCGGCGACGTGCCGACACTGGAGACGCTCGCGGCCGCCGACATTCTGCGTTCGGCGCTTCCTGACCTGAAGGTTCGCGTCGTCAACGTGGTCGACCTGATGACGCTGCAGTCGAATTCAGAGCATCCGCATGGCTTGGCGGACGAGGATTTTGACGCGCTGTTCACGAAGGCCAGGCCGGTCATCTTCGCCTATCACGGCTATCCCTATCTCATCCACCGCCTGACCTACCGACGCGCCAACCATGACAACATGCACGTGCACGGCTTTCGTGAGGAAGGCACCACGACGACGCCGTTCGACATGGTCGTGCTCAATGAGCTCGACCGCTACCACCTGGCGCTCGCGGCGGTCGAACGCGTGCCTGGGCTCGCCGAACGGGCGAAAGACCTTGCCGCCGAACTTCACGGGAAGCTTGCCGAACACAAGGCTTACGTCCGCGAGAACGGCGAAGACATGCCCGAGATCCAGGAGTGGAACTGGCCCGAGAACAGCGCGACGAAGGCTGGCGATTGATGCGACAGGCAATTCTGGCACTGAACGCCGGCTCCTCCAGCACCAAGTTCGGACTATACGATCTGGAACCCTCCGCCGAACTGCAGCTTGTCTCGCGTGGCAAGCTGGATCTCGGCGATGCGCCGAGGCTCAGCGCGAAAGCGGCTGACGGAACCATGCAGTGTGATCGGCCGCTTGCCGCAGACGCACGCGATGCGGGCATCGGCGATTTGCTGCGCTGGATCGAGAGCGAACTTGGCGGCAGGAAACTGGTCTGCGCCGGTCACCGCATCGTGCATGGCGGGCGCGAGTTCGTCGAACCCGTCCGCCTGACGCCGGTCGTGATCGAGGCTCTGGACAGGCTGACGCCGCTTGCGCCGCTGCACCAGCCCCGCAGTCTCGCGCCGATCCGCACACTTGCGGCGCTGCGGCCGGATCTGCCGCAGGTCGGCTGCTTCGACACCGCCTTCCATCAGACGATCGATCCGATCGTCAGCCGCTTCGCGCTGCCGCGCAAATACGATGCGGACGGAATCCGCCGCTACGGGTTTCACGGACTTTCCTACGAGTACATCGCCGGGCGGCTCAAGGCGATATCGCCGGCGCTTGCAGCGAAGCGGACGATCGTCGCCCATCTCGGCAACGGGGCGAGCCTGTGCGCCATGCGCGACGGGAGAAGCGTCGACACGACGATGGGCTTTTCCGCGCTCGACGGCCTGGTCATGGGCACGCGTTGCGGCGCCATCGATCCGGGCGTGCTTTTGTACTTCGTCCTGGAAAGAGGCATCGCCGGAGAGGCTCTGCAGCATATGCTCTATGAGCAATCCGGGCTGCTTGGAATATCCGGCATCTCGGGCGACATGCGCACGCTGGAAGCGAGCGACGACCCCCACGCCCGCGAAGCGGTAGAGCTTTTTGCCTTCAGGGCGGCACGGGAAGCTGCCGCGCTCGCCAACACGCTGGGCGGCCTCGAATGCCTGGTGTTCACCGCCGGCATCGGCGAGCGCTCGGCGCCGGTCCGCAAGGCAATATGCGAAAGGCTTGATTGGCTTGGCGTGGCGATCGACGAGCCATCCAATGCCGCCCATGCCGGGATCATAAGCCAACCGGACAGCAAGGTCGAAATACGCGTCGTCGCGACCGACGAGGAGAGCATCATTGCCCGCCACGCGCGGGAGCAAGGGGATGCTTGATAACGCAATCAGCGGCGCGTTTTCCAGGGCAAGGAACCCTGCGCGTCCGCGACCGTTTCCCCTATCTGATGACCTTGGGGGATATGATTACCAAAGGGAGAAATCCAATGGCGGAGACCACAAATATGGCAGGCACCTCAAAGGCGGCAAACGACGCGCAGGAAGCGATGAAGAAACAGATCGCCGAGCTTCGTCGCGAAATCGCCAAAATAAACCGGACCCTTTCCGACCGTGCCGAGGAGGCACAGGGCTGGTACGAGAGCGCCGCCGAACGAGCCTCGCGCGCAGCCCGGCAATTGCGTAGCCAGGCACACACCGTGACCGAAACCGTCCAGCAGAATCCAGGCACGATCTCTACGGCGATGATGCTTGGCGGCGTGCTCGGCGTTCTCTTGGGAATTGTGATTGCAAAGAGCTCCGAGCCTGAACGGCGGTGGTTCTAGAGCATTTTGCAGCCAAAAATCTTGGTTTGGCGTCCGACAAAATGCGTAAAACAAGGAGTTAGAGCGCGGTTTGGTCCACCAAAACGCAAAGCGCTCTAGCGGCAGATCACCACCCGCGCGATGCCGAGGCTGCCTTCGGCGTCGCCCGCGCCTGTTCCCTCAGGCAGGCCGTAAAGCACCTACGATACGTCGCCGCTGCCTGTTGCCTCCTCGTAAGCGCGTCGAAGGAGCTTTAGTCCTCTGTGGATCTGGCTCTCGGTCAGACTTGCGTATCCCATCACCAAGCCGAGGCAGCTGCGATCCAATGTCTGGTCGAAATCCAATGTCTGGTCGAAATAATGCGGCGATATCGAATAGATGCCGACCCCGAGCGAGGCGGCTTTCTCGATGAATGATGTCGCCATGGAGGGCGGCGTGTCGTGAAACCAGACGACGACGTGCAGACCGGCCTCTGCGCCTTCGACCCGAACAAGATCGCGGAATTCCGCCTGCAGAGCGTCGAGGAGCGCTGCACGTCGGCGGGCATTTTGACGCCGGGCCTTGCGCACGTGGCTTTCGTAGGCGCCGGATTCCAGCAGGGTCGCAAGCGCCTCCTGTTCGAGGCTGGGGGCATGCCTGTCCGTCAGCCGCTTGGCATGGGCAAAAACCTCCTGCAACTCACGCGGAACGACGACGTAGCCGATCCGCAGCAACGGCGACAGTGCCTTCGAGACCGTACCGATATAGATGACGTTCGACGCGCCTCCCAACGCGCGAAGCGGCGGTATCGGGTTCATGTCGAAACGATATTCGCTGTCGTAGTCGTCCTCGACGATGTAGGCCCTCTTCTCTTTCGCCCATCCTAGCAGTTGCTGGCGTCGACCCATCGACATTACGCTTCCCAGGGGAAACTGATGCGAAGGCGTGACGTAAGCCAGCCGCGCGTCAACATCCGCCAACAGGTCCGCCCTGATGCCTTCGGCGTCGACCTCCACCGGGGCGGCGATGGCTCCTGTCATCTCGAAGACGCTCCGTGCCATCGGGTAGCAGGGCTCTTCGATGGCGAAGCCGTCGCCCTCATCGAGAAGCAGGCGGGCGCAGAGATCCAGTCCCTGCTGAGAGCCGTTGACGACGACGATCTCACCCACCTCGCAGCGGATGCTGCGCGCTCGCCATAGATAGCCCTGCAGGGCGGCACGCAGGCGGGTCAAGCCACAGGGATCGCCATAGGACAGCTTGAGCGGCCGTCCCAGCGCAGCATCGTTCATGGCCTTTCGCCAGGCAAGGGTCGGGAAGTCAGAGGCCGACACGTCGCCGTAGCGGAAGTCGGCGATGAGCTTCTCCGACGCAACCCGCATCGGGATGGCTCGGGATCGAAGCCTTTCTGCGAAAGCGGAGAGGCTGTGTGGCTCTGCGGCTGTATCAACGAGGTCTCCCGGCTCGCTGTGCGCGACCTTGATGGCCACCCGTGGCCGAGCGCCATGTCGAATGACCACGAACCCCTCGGCGGCGAGCTGTTCGTAAGCGGACGTCACAGTCGTTCGCGAGACGCCAAGCTCGACCGCCAGCGCACGAGCCGACGGAAGCACGTCTCCGCGCCCGTAGACCTCCGCCACGATCTGTTCCCGCAGGTTCTCATAGATCCCGCGGGCGCCCAATCCCGACGACGAACCTCCCGACGACGAATTCTGCTTGCGGGACTGGACCATCGCGATTACCCAAATGAAGACATTTCACTGATCCAGGCATTACCGGGAAAACTCAGCCAGGCAAAGGCATGAGGGAAACTGGACCAGAACTTTTTATTCAAAACTGGTTCTAGGCCAGGGCCAGTTGTGCTTGTATTGATGACGCCAGATTGCACCTCCCGAGAAGTAAAATGCTGGCCGACCTCCACCAATTCATCATCGTCTTTACCGCCTACGTCATTGCTGCCGGCAGTCCCGGGCCGAGCAATATGCGCATCATGGCCGTCGCCATGAACGACGGCCGCGGGGCCGCGCTGGCAATCGCGTCTGGCGTCGTCAGTGGCTCGATCTTTTGGGGCCTGATGGCAGCGACAGGCGTCTCGGCGATGCTCAGCCGATACGCGCAGGCACTCGTGGTCCTGCAGCTGCTCGGCGGCCTGTATCTTCTCTATCTCGCCTTCAAAGCGGGCAAGGCTGCGCTTTCTTCAGGCAAGGATCAGCTTCGCCCGACCAACGAAAGAAAGGCGACGGCGGCCACTCTCTACAAGCGCGGACTGCTGATGCATCTCACCAATCCGAAATCGATCCTGGCATGGATCGCGCTGATGACGCTGGGACTCGGGCCCGGGTCGTCATCGCATACGGTTCTGGTGATCCTCGCGGGCTGCGCGGTGCTGAGCGTCACCATCTTCTGCGGCTACGCGATCGTCTTTTCGACCGCTCCCATGATCGCCCTGTATCGGCGGGCGCGGCGCTGGATCGAAGGCACGCTGGCGGTATTCTTCGGATTTGCCGGGCTAAAGCTTCTCCTGACCCGCATCTGAAAGGTTCCTTCATGTCACTCTTCCAAGGCCTTTCAGCATTCCCGATCACCCCGGCGGACGCTTCCGGCAGGCTCGACACCGCCGCCCTCGCGCGCCTTCTGAAGAACATCGAGGAGGCGAGAGCGGACTCCATCGGACTGCTCGGCAGTACCGGCGCCTATGCTTTCCTCACGCGACAAGAGCGTCGACGGGCGGTCGAAACGGCAATGGACACGGTCGGCGGCAAAATCCCGGTTATTGTCGGCGTCGGAGCGATCCGGACCAGCGATGCGGTGGACCTTGCCCGTGACGCGAAGGCTGTGGGCGCCGACGGCCTGCTTCTCGCTCCGGTTTCCTATACGCCGCTTGTCGACGACGAGGTCTTCGAACACTTCACCGCAGTCGCCGACGCGGGGCAACTCCCGCTTTGCATCTACAACAATCCCGGCACGACCAGGTTCACCTTCAGCCTGGACCTCATTTCCCGCTTGTCGAAGGTGGTCAACATCGAAGCCGTGAAGATGCCTTTGCCGTCCGGTGGTGACTTCGCGTCCGAACTTGCCTCCCTCCGGTCTGAGACCGGGTCGGCATTCAGGATCGGCTACAGCGGCGACTGGGGCGGCGCGCCTGCGCTGCTCGCCGGGAGCGACGCCTGGTATTCCGTCGTCGCAGGACTTCTGCCGTCACCGGCTCTCGCCCTGACGCGAGCGGCGCAAGCCGGGGACGCTGCGGCCGTCGAGCGACTTGACGCCGCCTTCGGACCGCTTTGGGCGCTGTTCAAGGAATTCGGCAGTTTCAGGGTGATGTATGTCGTCGCCAGTCTTCTGAACCTCTGCGACGTCGATCCGCCACGCCCTGTCCTCCCGCTGAAGGACCAGGCACGGCAGCGCGTCGCCGCCGCTCTCGACCATCTCGATGCGGTTTTCTCCGCTGGTTATATGCAAGCTCGATAGACAGTCTAATCAGGACATTTCCATGCTGGAATCCAACGCCTTCACCGTCTACCTGTTCACGGCATTCCTGCTGGCGATTACTCCGGGTCCGGGGATTTTTTATGTCGCCGCCCGAACCCTTTCCGGCGGTCGCTCGGAAGGAATCGCCTCGAGCCTTGGCAATGGTCTCGGCGGGCTGTTTCATGTCGTGGCCGGCAGCCTTGGCGTCTCGGCGATCGTGCTGGCAAGCGCCGAATTGTTCACGGCACTCAAGGTGGTCGGCGCGCTCTATCTGGTCTGGATGGGATACCGAACCATTCGCCATGCCAGGCTCGACTACAAGTCGCTGGGTCATTCGGAGCCGCCCGTCGGCACGATGCGGGCCTTCAGGGATGGCGTCCTTGTCGAAGTGATGAACCCGAAGACGGCCGCATTCTTCCTCGCCTTCATTCCCCAGTTTGTCGATACATCGTCGGATCACGTCGTTCTGCAGTTCCTGATCCTCGGCGCCATCTCGGTTGCCCTCAACACGCTCGCCGATATTGTCGTGGCGTTTGCAGCCGGAAGGCTTCGCGATGGCGCGGCGTCGCGTGGGAATCTCGTTCGCCGTCTTCGTGAAGGCTCGGGCGGCGCCATGATCATGCTTGGATGTGGGCTGCTGCTGGCAAAGCGCCCGGTTGCCTGAGCTTGTGAGAAGGCGCAAAAATGCATGACGACCGCTCGCCTTGTACCTGCTATGACGGCCGGCCGCGCTGCCGCCGAACGTGGCGACATTGGTCGCCGTTCGGTGCGATTTCACATGAGTCTGAGGACGGTGATGACTGCGATTGAGAGATAGACTGCGGCGCTGCCCAGATTTGCAAACCTGCCGACCTGTGCACAGCCGACCGGCAGCCGGAGGCGCGCGACTGTGAAGACGCAAGCCGAGGCGGTGACCGAGCGCAAGCAAACATACATCGCGCTAAGCAAGGCTATTTGCATAGAGATCGAATGACCCGGATCTATGAATTGTGGAAAGAAGGCGGCATAGAATAGAAGAGCTGCGGGATTTGCGAAGGCGATCGTCAGCCCGTCGAGGACGGGCGCACGAGCGCGAGACAGATTCGGAGAGCGCGAAGGCCGGTGGCGGAGGCGCAACGCGCCCGCAGCGAGCCAGATGAGATAAAGAGCTCCGGCCAGCGAAAGCCATCGCAACAGCACTGGCAAGAGTTCACCGGAAAGTGACAGGCCGACGAAAATTGCCCCGAGCAGACACGCCTCTCCGAACTCTACACCAATCGCGGTCGAGAAACCGGCCATCGCCCCGTGCCGCAGCGTATTATGGGCAATGATCACCATAATCGGGCCGGGCGTGATGAGAATCAAAAGTGTCGCGGCCGAGAATTGGGCAAGACTGTTCCAGTCCATCTTATCGGTTCGAATTTCGCTTACCTCATCGACATCAAGTTCGTGACCAGACCTGCCTTGACCTCAAGCACCGGCGCGGGCGCCTCGGCATGACCGATGTCCCGCAACCGATCGGGGGTCAAACCAGCGATTGCCCGACGTCTTGAGACGGTCCGCTGCCAGGTCTTGAGAGCCGCGATTGCGGTTGCTGTGGTTTTCAGCACAAGTCCAAGCAGAGGGTGAAGATCGACGCGAGTTTGCGTGTGAGCCATTTCGGCCTCCATCATCATTGTCGGCAGGGTTGAACTGCGCGGCGCCTGTTACACTGCGCTTTGCGCCTTACGGCTTGCGGCCGATCACGGCGCCGTTCGCGCCGGGTGCCTCGAACCAGACCGTCTCGATATGCCGGAATCCGGCTTCCTCGAGCCACGCCGAATATTCGGCCTGCGTGTAGTTTCGTCCTTCCGTCTCGATCAGCATGTTGAGGCTCATCAGCGCCGCCGGCGCCGGTCCGGTCTTTTCGTCATTGACGAGAAGCTCGCTGATGACGACTGCGCCGCCGCTCGGCAAAGCCCCGAACGACCGGCGCAGCAGGGCGCGGTTCTTCGCCTCGTCCCAATCGTGCAGGATCATCGATAGGAGATGCAAATCGTGATCCCCGGGGAGCTGCTCGAAGAAGTTGCCGCCTGCGGTCTCGATCCGGTCGGTCAAACCGGCCTCGGCAATCTTTCGCGCGGCGATCGCGGCCACATGCGGCAAGTCGAACACGGTCGCACGCAGCGCCCCATACTGTTTGCAAAGCTCGATGTCGTACGCCCCCGATCCGCCGCCGATGTCGAGGAGGCGGCGGAAATGTCCGAAATCCATCGCTTCGCCGAGCTTGCGAGCGGTCATCGTGGAGACCGAATGCATCGCCTCCCAGAACAGCGCCAGCATCATCGGATCTTCGCCGTCGAACGCCGAGGATCGCACAGCCGGGTCCCACGTGGTCGGCCGGTTCGTGCGCAGCGCCTCGGCAAGCCTGCCCCAGCCGGGATAGAGTCGCTTGTCGAGCATCTGCACGAAGCCGCCGAAGTAATACGGTTTTCCGCGCACGAGATAGGTTTCGCTTAACGGCGTGTTGCGATAGCGGCCGCCGGTTTTCTCCAGGAGCCCGAGTGCAGCGCAGCCGGTCAACAGCATCTCGGCCGGGCGTTGATGCAGGCTGAGCGCTTCGGCCAGCTCGGCAACCGTGGTGCCGGCGCCGCTCGCAAGGCGGCTGAAGAGGTCCAGCTCATGCGCAGCGGCCAGAGTCTTGAAGGCCCAGAAACCGGTCGAAAGCGCCATCAGCGGGACGGCGGAAGGAAGTTCCGGCGTGGCGGCAATCGGTTGGACGGTTGCATCTTTGGCCGGAGGCGCTGTCCGCGAAAGTTGACTGGCCATGATCACCTCCTCTTTCAGAGCAAGTCACGACTGCAACCGGCTGGCGCAACCGGCTGGCTTGTGGCCGTCCGCTCGGCGAGCTGTGGCTGCGGTCTGCTGAAGTGCGAACCTGGCGGTACGGCGTTACGCGACGATTTCAGAAGGAGAAAATTCGGTTACATCTGAAACTTGTATTATTTGGCCGGAGCCGGCTGGCTTTCTCGATCGTGCCGGCATCACCGGGCGATACGGCGCAGGGTCAAGGCAGCGAAAATGGTGGCCGCTGCCAGAAGCGGCAGCCAGGCTTGTGGATCGCCCATGGCATGCAGCGTCAGGCCGCTGAGCAGCAGCCACAGCAGCGGGATCGCCAACAGCAGCGACACAAGCCCGCCGCTCGCGGCAAGCAGGACGCCGAGCGCTGCGATCGCCGTCGGGTCCGGCGCGATGCCGAAGACCTCGGCGCTCGCCCATGGCCGCCCTAAGAGCGGCGGCAGCAGGGGATAAACGACGAGGCCAGCGACCGCGATCAGCAGCCCGAGCCGCCCTGCGATGTCCCGCCGGTCAAAGGCGAGGCCGCCGCGCGCACCGCCGATCACCAGCAGCAGCGCCTGCAGGCCGAAGGCCGGCGCGACATAGGCGATCGCCCAGTTGATCGCGGCATAGCGGCTCCACAGCAAGGACCAGCCGACGAAGGCAAAGAGCGCGGCGAGGACGAGCGCAATCCACAGACCATGGCGACGCGGCCGCCTAAGCACGAGCAGGACAATGGCGAGGCCGGCGGCGAGCGTCAGGAGATGCAGCGGCCAGAACGCGGCATTGGCCAATTCGAACATGCGCCAATAGACGCGCGGCGAGAAGAGCAGGAAATCCTCTAGCCGGTAGGTCCACCATTCCGACATCCAAGCAGGTTCCACAAAAGCCTCCCACGGTTTTGCGACAAGAACCTGCGACAAACAACAGAATCCAGGCATGCATTCGTGGGCCAGCCGACGAATGCCTGCCTAGAGGTCCCGGACATAGGCCGCCATCCGCCCGCGCATGGCCGCGTCGGGGAGGGGACCGGTCGCCGCCAACAGGTTCTCGCGCACGTGGTCGACGCGGGTGGTTGCGGGGATGGCGACGGTGACGGCGGGATGCGAAACGATGAATTTCAGTATGAACTGCGCCCAGGTCTTGGCACCGATCCCGGCCGCCCAGTCCGGCAGCGTCTCGCCCTGGAGCTGGCGCGTCAGCGCGCCTTGCCGAAACGGCCGGTTGACGATGACAGCCATGCCGCGCTCGGCCGCCAGCGGCAGCAGCCGTTCCTCCGCTTCACGGTCGACGACGTTATAGGTGAACTGCACGAAGTCGAGCGGATGCGCGCGCATGATCTGTTCGAACGAATCGTGCCGCCGTCCTTCGGACGTCGTGATGCCGACATAGCGGATCCGCCCGTCCGCCTTCATGGCGAACAGGGTTTCGAGATGCGTCTCCCAGGCGACGAGGTTATGGACCTGCACGAGGTCGAAGCGCGGCACACCCCAGAAGCGGCGCGACTGCTCGATCTGCGCGGGTCCGTCGGCGGAGGAGGTCCAGACCTTTTCGGCGGAAAACAGCGCTTCGGGCCGGCCGAGCTTTTCGAGGCCATAGCCGATCACGGGCTGCGAGGAGCCGTACATCGGCGAGGAATCGATCATGCGGCCGCCTGCCGCAAAGAAGGCCGCCATCACCTCGGCGCACTCGTCGCGCAGCACCGGATCGTCGCCGACATTGAAGGTGATCCAGGTGCCAAGGCCGACAGCGGGAAGCATTTCTCCCGAGGAGGGCACGGCGCGCATCGCCGGCGCGGGCGGCGCGCCGGGTGCGGCTGCCGGCATCACCAGAGCCGCTCCGGAAGCGGCGGCAGTCTTCACGAATGTCCTGCGGGTGATGATCATCGTCTGCCATCCTGTCGCTTCGACCTCTTGTACTCCCGATCCCAAGATTGGTTCCGGCCGACCGGCTTTTCGCAAGGCCGATCGGCAGGGAGCCGGCGGTCGGTCCCTGGCGACGGTTCGGATATGGAACGTCTGCCTGAAACAGGAACGAATTCTGCAGGGCCTGGGTTGCGCCAGCCTGCCCGATTAGCTGGAGCCAGATTACCTGGCCGGTTACCTGGGGCTGGCTCCTGTCCTGACTTGATGGCGCTGGCGGGCATAGGCCACGCAGCCGTCTACCGTGCTGACGCAGAGCGCATCGCGGTGGTTCGGCGTGTTGTTGTCGCCGGCGTAGGCAACCTCGGCAACACGGCCGTCGACCATTCGGATTTGCGTGTTGCAATAGCCGCCAGGATCGACATTGAGCGATCCTCCAACCGTCGGGATCGCGCCCACGGCCAAGGTTGGGATCACCACGTTGAGATTGCCGCGTTGAACGGTACGCTGATAGGTCCAGATCTGGCTTCCCCCCGCATCAGCGGTGGCAGTCGGAAAGCCGGCGCACATTCGAACGTCCGCCTCGCTGAGACCGACCATCTCTTTGCGGGCTGCCGACGTTGTGGCGTCTTCCTTTGGGAGGTTCGACGTGTCGTCAGGCGCGACGCAGGAGGACACGATCGAACTGCCGGCCAGGAGAACAAGAGGGACAAGCTTGCGGATGCGGGAAAATATCATGTGACCGCGAAGTTAGGCGAGCAGACAACCGAGTCAACCTGCACAACTTCACGATGTCGTTGGTCGTGCCGCTCGGCTGGACTTGACGCGCGACGGCCCGGATAGCTTCTCACGCTTGCCGATGATGTCAGGCGTTACGCGATGTAAAATACGTACTTTCCTGACGATGTGGATGAACAAATGCTTTTCAGTCACACAAAATGATGAAAGAATGAGATTGAGATCAGGGAAAATTCGATGCGCAACGTCAGCGGACATGGCAAGCGCCTGTCCTATTACGATTTCGGGCACACGACGGTGTACGCCTCCCGCTTCGACCAGCGCTTCCCCTATTGCGCCTATGTCCCCGACGACTATGACGAGGACAGCGACAAGACCTATCCGCTGGCGGTGATCGTGCATGGCACCGAGCGAGGCATGCTCGCCTACCGGGACGCCTTCGCCGACTTCGCCGAACAGAACGGCGTGATCGTGCTCGCCCCGCTGTTCCCGGCGAATATCTGTTTTCCGGGCGACCTTTCCTCTTACAAGATGCTGCGCCAGGGCGACCTGCATTACGATGCCGTGCTGCTCGACATGGTCGAGGAGATGCGCGAGCGCTATCGCATCCGCGGCGACCGCGTGCTGATGTACGGCTTCTCCGGCGGCGGCCATTTCACCCATCGTTTCCTGTTCCTCCATCCCGAACGTCTGCTGGCGGCATCGATCGGTGCGCCGGGCGTCGTGACCCTGCTCGACTTCGATCACGATTTCTGGGTCGGGGTGCGCGACTTCGAGAAAGTGTTCGGCAAGGCCATCGACCTCGACGCCATGCGCGAGGTCGCCGTGCAGATGGTGATCGGTGGTGACGATCTCCAAACCTGGGAGATCACCATCAAGCCGGAGGATGACTGGTGGATGCCCGGCGTCGATCTCGCCGGCGCGACCCGCAACGACCGGATCAGATCGTTGAAGGGCAGCCTGGAGAGACATGGCGTCGAGGTGCAGTTGGATGTCGTGCCTGGCATCGCTCACAACGACGGCGCGCTCATCGCCAAGGTCAAGGAGTTCTTTGCGCGGACATTGAATGCGGCGCCCGCCTGAAAAACTGCGGTCAAACTGGAGATAAAAAATGGGAACAGGATTGATGATGGGAAGACGATTGTTTCAGGTGCTGGCGACAATCGCGGTGATGATTTGTGCACTGCCGGCGATGGCGCAGGAGCAGCCGAAAACCGGCGGCACGCTCAAGGTCCGCATCAACGCAGACATCCGCGCCACCGACGGTCTTAATCGCGACGCAAACACCGACACCGTGCTGCACCATATCTTTGAGACGCTGGTGGCTTATCGCGCCGATCTCACGGTGGGCCCGGCATTGGCCGAATCCTGGACGGTATCGGACGACGGCAAGACCTATGCCTTCACGTTGCGTGACGGCGCGGTTTTCCACAATGGCGACGCCGTGACCTCGTCCGACGTCAAATGGAACTGGGACCGCCGCATGGACCCGGCCAATCAGTGGTTCTGCATTCCCTTCTTCGACGGCAGCCAGGGCCTCAAGGTCGAGCAAGTGGCGACGCCTGATCCACGCACCGTGGTCTTCACGCTCAAGGCGCCGAATGCGCTCTTTCTGGCGCAACTCGCCAGTGTCCAATGCAATGGCTGGGTCGCCAGCCCGAAGAATGTCGGCGCCGACGGCAAGTGGCTCGCCGATTCCGCCATCGGCAGCGGCCCGTTCACGCTGAAGGAATGGGTCAAGGGCCAGTATTTGGTGCTTGAGCGCTTTGCAGACTACAAGCCGGTGAAGGAGGCGCCGAGCGGCTTTGCCGGCAGCCGTGAGGCTTATGTCGACGAGGTGCGCTTCATGGTCATCCCCGACACGGCGGCGGCGGAAACCGCGCTGTTTGCCGGCGAACTCGATGTCCTGCCCGATCTTGAATCATCGCGTGCCGAGGAAGCCAAGTCGCGCGGCATGACGGTGCTGTCGACGCAAGGCCTGTCGTGGACGGTGATCCTGCTGCAGACCAAGGACCCGTTGCTGTCGAACGTCAAAATACGCGAGGCGCTGGCGCATGCCGCCGACATCAACCAGATCGCCGCCGCCAGCACCAGCGCTGCCGCCACGGGAGGTCCGTCGGCCGTCGCCCAGGCGAGCTCGTTCTTCGACGACGATTTCCTCAAATGGCCGGAATACGACCCGGTCAAGGCCAAGGCCCTGCTGGACGAAGCCGGTTACAAGGGCGAGCCGATCAAGATCCAGACCAACACCCGCTACCAGGGCATGTACGAGAACGCCGTGCTGCTGCAGGCGATGTTGACGGCCGCGGGCTTCAACGCCCAGCTCGAAGTGCTGGATTGGGCGGCACAGCTCGACAACTACCTTGTCGGCAAATTCCAGATCCAGTCCTTTGGCTATTCGGCTCGTCTCGATCCGTCGCTGATGTATGGCGTCATCCTTGGCGACAAGGCGACCGACCCGACGGCGCAGTGGGACAGCAAGGAGGCCCTCGATCTCTACACGAAGTCGATGGCCACGACCGACGCCGGGCAACGCAAGGCACTGTTCAAGCAGCTTCATGCACTCATGGCAAAGGATGTGCCGATCCTTGGCCTCTATTACGAGCCGTCCCTCGATGCCGTGTCGCCGAAAGTAAAGGGCTATTCGGTATGGCCCGCGGCAAACCCCCATGTATGGGGTGTCTGGAAAAGCGAATAGGCCGGCGGTTCTCTTGTCACCGAAAGATCGGAGGCGTGTCGCCCTCCGATCTTTCGCTTGAAGGTACCTGGTGGTGAAAACCTGACGGTTGGTACCTGCCGCGTCGGTGTCTTCGCCGTGTTGAACGCAGTGCTCGATCGGAATCGGGTGGAAGAACGGCGTGAACGCGGTGTTGACCGCACAGGCCGCCTCTGCCGGTCCTCGACCTTGAGTTCGCCCGCCTCGGTCCCCTCGCGAATGATCGGCTCAAAGATCGTCACCATTCGCTCGATATGCGCCTTGATGATCGCCCGGTTCTCCTGCATGGCGGCGACGATCATGTCGTGCATGCGCCTTTCCGGGAGTTGACACTCTCGACACTGCGCGAGAAAGGGGCGCATCTTCAAGGCGCCCGCGTCCGCGACTGAGACGGGCGCTCTTCCATATTTACGAAAGGAACACCCCTATGAGGATCGGAATCATCGGCGCTGGAAACATCGGCGCCACATTGGTGCGAATGCTTCGGCGCGTCCTCTCCTTAAAGCCGTCACCGGGCTTGCAATGCGGTGGCGCATTATGACGTTGGCGGCATGAGCACGTCCGCACAACCAGTGCGTCTGGTCCGCCCCGAAAAGAAGCGGCGTCGCATCCCCATTGCAGTCATCATGGCGATGAGTTTCGGCAGCCTGGTGCTCCTGTCGGTCGGCGGCGTGCTCGCATTGTCGGTCGGCGCCAACCTTCGCAACACTTTCGACCTGCTCGGCGCCCAGTCGACGCTCCTGATCGATGCGATGGAGGATTTGCTGCGCGCCGAGATGGGGCGCGCCGAGAGCGCCGTGGACGGCGTCGCGCAGCTCTACAAGCAGGGCGAGTTCCAGATCGACGACGAGGCGATGTCGGCGGCACTTGCCAGTGCGCTGGCGGCAGCGCCGGGGGTGAACGCAATGTTGATCTGCACACCCGACCTGATTTGCAGGGGGGCGGCGGTGACCGGGGACAACGACGCCAAATATCCTGCCGGAACGATCCGGAAACTCCCCGCCGAGACCGAGAAATCGCCGCAAGTGCGCGCCGTTCTTGAAGAGCGCCAACAGGTCGACGGACGCCGGTGGGGCGCCTTCGTGGCCAACGAATATGGCTTGTTCGCCAACGTCTCGGCGCCGCTGTCACGCGATGGCGCCACGAAGGCCTGGGTGATCGCCGCGGTGGAACTGCAGAACTTGTCCAAAATCACGCAGGAACTGTCGTCGCGCTTCGGCACGCATGCCTTCATTCTGGATGGCGACGGATCCATCCTGGCGGACCAGCGGCTGGCTTCCCCGGATGCGCTGAAGAACGGCATCCTGCCGCTGACGCCGCTCGCCAATTTCGGCGATCCGGTTCTCGCCGGATATGAGGCGCGCAAACCGGAAGCGGAGTTCAGCACGCAGCGTACCCGCGAAATCGAGGTTGCCGAAATCCAGGTTGACGACAAGGACGGTTCGACGTCATGGGACGGAGAGAACACTTACGTCGCTATTACCCGTGAGATCACCGGCTATGGCGACCGGCCCTGGACGCTCGGCGCATATTTCAAGACCAGTCAGATCGGTGACGAAATCGAGCGCGTCATGGGATCGGCCATGCTTGGACTTGGCGCGATGGCGGTGGCGGTCATCGTCGCGATTCTTCTCGGCAAGCGCCTGTCGCGCCCGATCCAGGCGATTGCCGGCCAGGCCACGCGCGTCGCCGATTTCGATCTCGACGGCGTGACCCCCCTGCCGCGCAGCAGGGTGCTGGAGTTGGACAACCAGGCTTCGGCCTTCAATGCCATGCTGATCGGTCTGCGTGCATTCTCGACCTATATTCCGCGCTCGCTGGTGGCCAAGCTGGTGCGCACCGGAGAGATCGGCATCGCCGAACCGCGCGAAGCGGTCGTCACCGTCATGTTCACCGACATCGCCGGCTTCACCACGCTGTCGGAGCAGATGGACGCCGCCGCCGCGGCCAGGCTGCTGAACCACCACTTCGCGATCCTGTGCGGCGCGGTCGATGCACATGGCGGTACTGTCGACAAGTTCCTGGGCGACGGCATGCTGGCGTTCTTCGGCGCGCCGGATCGTCTGAAGGGCCATGCCGCCGCGGCCGTCCGCGCAGCCGCGGCCATCCGCGAGGAGCTGGACAAGGACAATCTGGAAGCGGCTGGCGAAGGCCGGCCTCCGCTTCATGTCCGCATCGGCATCCACACGGGCTCCGTCATCGTCGGCAATATCGGCGCATCCGACCGCGTCAACTATACGATCGTCGGCGACACCGTGAACGTCAGCCAGCGGCTGCAGGACCTCGGCAAGCAGCTCGAACCGGGCGCCACCGCCGCAATCGCCATTTCCGGCGAGACCGCGTCACGGCTCGACGAAAGGTTCGAAAGGATCCCGGCGGGCAAGCACCGGCTGCGCGGCCGCGGCGAGGCGACGGAGGTCTTCCAGCTTGGCAAAGTCGCGACGTCAGCATCGCCCCCTATGGACGTTCACCGCGCCCAAGCGGGCTGAGTAACATGGCGACAAGGCGACCGACCCGACGGCGCAGTGGGACAGCAAGGAGGCCCTCGATCTCTACACGAAGTCGATGGCCACGACCGACGCCGGGCAACGCAAGGCACTGTTCAAGCAGCTTCATGCACTCATGGCAAAGGATGTGCCGATCCTTGGCCTCTATTACGAGCCGTCCCTCGATGCCGTGTCGCCGAAAGTAAAGGGCTATTCGGTATGGCCCGCGGCAAACCCCCATGTATGGGGTGTCTGGAAAAGCGAATAGGCCGGCGGTTCTCCTGTCGCCAAAAGATCGGAGGCGTGTTGCTCTCCGATCTTTCGATTGAAGGTACCTTCGCAATCAGAACGAGCAACCAGCGCCAGAAGCGGCCAATCAGACACACTTCGGACATGACGGCAATGGGCCGGTAGCGGTGTTGAGCAGATACATCTGAAATTTACGCCACTGCGACACGAGCTATTTCGGTCGTCAGGGAAGCTCGCTGATGGGCTACTTCAGGCACTCAGAAAGACGTTTTGGATCGGTCATCTTAGCCAGTTGGTCGTCGGAGGCGCAAGGCGGAAAACCAGCCGGCAGCAAGGTTTCCAGCAAGCGCTCTCGCTCTACGGCACTGATCCCCGGCGTGTTGACGATACCCTCGACGGTCATATCCGGGTGCCGCTTGAGCGCCTCCTTAACCGAGGCTTGCGCCTCTTCTATCCGGCCTGCGCCTGCGAGCGAACCGCTGCGCACCATCCACCTCCATTGGTTGTAGTTGTCAGGTGTCAGGCCTTCCAGCATCTTCAACGCATCGTCATATCGGCCGACCATATAGTAAGCATAGGAGAACGGGCCTGAGGTCCACATCGGATAGTTCGGATCGAGCCGGATCACCCGATCAACCAATTCCGCGCCACGTTCTGGTTCGCCGAAGGACGCCGCCCAGCTGGCGTAGAAGGTCAAGATTTCTGCCGAACCGGGGGCAAGGCGCACGGCCGTGTCCAGCTCAGCTTTGGCACGCGAGAGGTCGCCCCGCTCGCCCAAGCTCATGCCGAGCACGGCGTGAGCTTCCGCGTCCCTCGGATCGAGCCGCACGGCGCGTTCGGCTGCATCGGCAGCCGCCGCTGCTCCCTTCTCGGGATTGACGCCGAAGTTCGCCAACAGAGAGTGAGAGTGGTAAAGTTCGACCCAGGCGCGGGCGAGCCCGGGATCCAACTCGACGGCGCGATTGAGGAGCTTGATGGCCTCTTCAATGTCCGCTTTGGTGATCCGCTCAAGCTTCTCGGTGCCAAGCAGATATAGCTCATAGGCGTTCAGGTTTTCTGGCGACTTGCGTTTGGCCGCGGCCCGCCCCGCTTCCTGGATCAGCCCCGCGCCGCCGCCGAGCCGGTTGGTGACCTGTTCGGATATCTCGGTCTGGACGGCGAACACATCTTCGGTGGGCCGGTCCCAGCGCTCCGACCACAGATGGTTGCCGGATTGCGCGTCGATCAACTGCGCGGTGATCCGCACGCGACTGCCCTGGCGCTGGATCGAACCTTCGAGCACATAGCCGACATGGAGCGCTTTGGCGACCTCGCGGGCATCCACTGGCTTGCCCTTGTAGGCTTCCGTCGAATTGCGCGCCACCACCTCCAATTCCGGGAAGCGCGCAAGATCGGTGATGATGTCCTCTGTTAGGCCGTCGGCCAGCCTTCCAGTAGCGTCGTCGCCCCCATAATTATCAAATGGCAGCACAGCCACCGATGGCCTAGCACTCACTGGTGCCGCCGGCCAGAATTGCCAAGCCGCTGCGGCGGCAAGCAGAAGGGCCACGGCCACCGCCATCCCCGCTAGCGCCCAGCGCGGAGAAGACCGTATTGAGCGATGGCGGATGCCCTGTTTTTCCAGTGTTATGCGGAAAACCTGCACAGGTTCGGTGACATTCTTGACCTTCTTCTCGCCCAAAGGTTCGAAACCGAAGGCAAGCTTCTTCTCGACCTCCTTGGCCACCTTCCCGGAGACACAGATGCCGCCGGACTCCGCCAATTGTTGGAGGCGGGCGGCAATATTGACCCCGTCGCCGTAACGGTCGTCACCGTCGATTATCACCTCGCCAAGATTTATTCCGATCCTGACCAAGATCTGCTCGGCCTCGGGAAGCGACGCATTGCGCTCGGTTAGGCCACGCTGCAGCGAGACTGCACATTCCACCGCATCGACCACGCTGGCAAACTCGGCCAGCAAGCCGTCGCCCATGAGCTTGAAAATGCGACCGTGGTGCCGCGCAATCTCTGGTTCGAAAAGCTCTGCGCGACCAGCTTTCAGCCGTGCAAAAGTCCCCGCTTCATCACGCTCCATTTGAGCGGAATAGCCGACCACATCAGCAGCCAGAATGGCAGCAAGCTTGCGGTCCATGTCTAAGACCCTGCCTTCAGCTGAATAGTAGACGGCTTCCGACTTAGCGTAAAGGCGCTCGAAATTGCGCAGGGAGGGGGCAGTTCGCTAGGCTGACGCTGGTCTCTGGTCCGAGCTCATCATGGCAATGCTCCGATGATGGTTAGGCTGATCTTCAAGGCGGTGATTTTGCCAAGGTCCACAATTGGGCACAACCGCGGCTGTCACTGTGGTCGCTGGGACGTCGACTTCAGGAAGCGGCCAAACCGATCGCAGCGTCCGAGATCGGCGCGAGGCCGACATCTTTTATGGCATCACGACCGTCTGCTTCGGGTCACCACTTCCCCTTCGGACTCTCCCGCGGAGGGGAGAAAAGTGGTCGTGAGCTGTATTCGCCCCCGGCACCAAGCGTTGAATGTTCACCACTATCGTCACGACGTGCCGCCGTCCGGCGTCGAAAGCTTGATAAAGGTTCAGGCTTCGTTCAAGGTGACCTGGTCGCCCAGCCTGATCTTGCCCGGTTCGATGATTTGGCAGAGCGCGCCGAAGCCGTCTTCGCCATGGCGCGCTATGGTTTGCAGCACTGCCGGCTCGAAGGCGAGATCGCCTTGCGCCAGCGCCGTGAAGGTGCAGCGCGCGCACGGTTCCGAGATCACGATCCGTGCCTTGCCGATCGACAGCACTTTCCCGATGATCTGCTGCTCGACGAAACCCTCCCGCGAAGCGTCGGTTTCAACACGATGTTGGGCCGGAACCGCCTGGAATCCACTTGCGAAGGATCCTCAAGCAGGCCGGCAAGCCTGTTCATCGAGGCAGATGTGACGATGTGGATGTCGGCGCGCTGATAGCGTGGCGCGATATGATCCCGGGCTTCCGAGCCGAAGCGGACATGTGGGTGCAGCGCCGCCGGGAAATCGAGGAAGGCCGAAACCAGCTCGCCTGCGAGGCTGGAGCCGGCATCGATCCAGGAGCCGTCCAAGCCGATTTCCGGCCGGTCACCCTTCAGCCTTGCAACAAGGTTGGGCAGCGGTCGCCAGTGTTTTCGCTTCTCCGGCGCGGCAACAGCGCCGTCGCGCCGGTCGATGATGCCCCAGATCCGATCGCCCGGAATCCCGCCCTCCGCAAGCTCGGTCCCGTCCAGCCGTTCGCCGCCCATCGAACTGATGGGGTATCGCCAGATCTCCGTGATACGGCCAAACGCTGTCATGATGCGGCGACGAGCCATGCCGTCCTCATCGAGCCACTGCCTTGCGTGCGCCCGCGCCATCGGCGAAATGGCGATCGATCAGCATCGCCGCATCGAGAAGGGCGCGTGTGTAGGCGTGGCGCGGTCGATCGAAGACGTCGTCGCGGTCGCCGATCTCGACAATCCTTCCGTCCTGCATGACGGCGACCCGATCGGCAACCTGCTCCACCGCACCCAGATCATGCGAGACGAACAGGCAGGCGAACCCGTAGCGTTCCTGCAACGACCGGATCAGAAGCAGGATCTGTTTCTGCACCGTCATGTCGAGCGCCGAGACCGGCTCGTCGGCGACGACGAAGGCCGGTCGTCTGACGATCGCCCGGGCGATCGCGACGCGCTGGCGCTGGCCGCCCGAAAGCTGATGCGGGAAACGCTCGAGAAGGTCGCGCGTCAGCCCCACTTCCTCGATGACCTCATCCATGCGCGCGGTCCGCCGCTTGCGGTCCAATTCGGTGTCGAGCTTCAGCGGCTCGGTGATGATCTCGGCAATCGACTGGCGAGGATCGAGCGACGAATAGGGGTCCTGGAAGACGATCTGCATGTCACGACGCTGCGCACGCGCGTCAGCGGATCGATCGTTTGCAATCGCCGTGCCAAGAAACGAGATCGTACCACTGGCCGGCCTGACGAGACCGACAATGGCGCGCCCGAGGGTCGTCTTGCCGGAGCCCGACGCGCCGACCAGCGCCAGGGTTTCGCCGCGCCGGATGGTCAGGTCGACGCCGTCGACGGCGCGCTTCGGCGGCGCGCGCCCAAACAGCCTGGGACGGCCCGGATAGTCGATGACGACATTGCTGATCTCGACCAGGGGCGGGCCGTCGACGGTTTTTCTCGATCCGCCGGCGCTGCGCTTGGGAAGCGCATCCACCAACCGCTTCGTGTAATCATGCTGCGGTGCGTGAAGCACCTGGGTGCGGCTTCCCTGTTCGACCGCCTTGCCTTCGCACATCACCGTCACGTTGTTCACATAGTGCGACACCATGCCGAGGTCGTGGCTGATCAGCAGGACGGCGGTTCCGTTCTCCCGCGTCAGCTCGACCATCAGGTCAAGCACGTCGCGCTGCACCAGCGTGTCGAGCGCGGTGGTCGGCTCGTCGGCGATCAGCAGGCGCGGCTTGAGCAGCATGACCGATGCGAGCATGATGCGTTGGCGCATGCCGCCGGAGAATTCGTGCGGATAGGCCGCAAGGCATTTGCCGGGATCCTTGATCTGGATCCTCTCCAGCATTGCCAGCGAGCGGTCCTTTATCTCAGCGCGCGACATGGCGCTATGCAGGCGCAGACCCTCCGCCATCTGCTCGCCGATGGTGACGGCGGGATTGAGCGAGACCATCGGCTCCTGGAAAACCATGCCGATCCGCGCACCGCGTATCTGGCGCAGCGCCTTTGGAGCGAGGCCGGTGAGCTCTTGTCCTTCGAAGTGGATGCTGCTGTCCGGCGTCGTGACCAGCGGGGCAGGGAGCAAGCTCACGATCGAGCGGGCCGCCATCGTCTTGCCCGAACCGGATTCGCCGACCAGCGCCAGCATGTCACTGGGGGCGAGGTCGAAATTCAGCCCGTCGACGATCCGCTTTCCCGATGGCCCGACCGAGATCGACAGATTGCGCACTGAAAGCATCGTGTTGTTGTCCGCGGTCGGCACGAGCATGTTTCCAGGACCTACATTTTCGGGTCGAGCCAGTCTCGCACCGCGTCGCCCAGCATGTTGATGCCGAGCAGCGTGATCGAGATGCAGAGACCCGGCAGGATGATCAGATGCGGCGCCTGGCCGATATAGGGCCGAGCCGTCGACAGCATGTTGCCCCAGCTCGGCGCTGGAGGTGGGACGCCCAGTCCAAGAAAGCTCAGCGCGCTCTCCGACAGGATGATCCAGCCGAACATGGTGGTGGCGAGCACGATGATCGGGGCGACGCAGTTGGGAAGCACGTGCCGCGCCATGGTGATGATCTCGCTGTTGCCCATCACCCGCGAGGCCTCGACATATTCCCGCTCGCGAATGGACATCACCGAGGCCCGCACCACGCGCACCACGATCGGCATGTAGGCAAGCCCGAGCGCAACGATGGTACCCTCGCGGCTGGCGCCGATCACCGCCATCAGGCCGAGCGCCAGAAGCAGGCCGGGGAAGGCGAGGAAGGCGTCGTTGACCATCATGACGACGCGATCGACCCAGCCGCGCAGGAAACCGGCGAGAACGCCGAACACGATGCCGAGGATCAAGGCGAAGGCGACTGTCGCAAAAGCGATCCAGGCGCTGGTCCGCGCGCCGCTGGCGAGGCGGCTGAGCACGTCGCGCCCGAACTCGTCGGCGCCGAGCAGGTGCTGGGGCGACGGCCCGCTGAGCCGCGACGGCAGATCAAGCTTGAGCGGATCGTAGGGCGCGATCCACGGGCCGAACACAGCCAGAAGGATCAATGCCCCGGTGACGGCGATCCCGAAGGTCGCATTGAATTTCAGGCCGGGCCGGCCGAGCGCACGGGCGATCATGCGGCGACCCTCGGATCGAGCAGCGGATAGACGAGGTCGACGAGAAGGTTGACCACGACATAGATGAAGGCGATGAACAGCATCGTTCCCTGAATCACCGGATAGTCGCGGGCATAGATGGCGTCGACCAGCAGCCGGCCGAGGCCGGGAATGGTGAAGACGGTCTCGATGACGACGATGCTGGAAAGCAGGCTGCCGAGCACCAGGCCGATCAGGGTCAAGGTGGGCGCGAAGGCGTTCTTGAAAGCATGGCGCCACATCACAGCGCTTTCGGAAAGTCCCTTTGCCCGCGCATGGGTGATGTATTCCAGCCGCGCCACCTCGATCGTGCTGGCCCTGGCCATGCGCGCGATCGGGCCGGACTCGACGAGCACCAGGGTGACCACGGGCAGGATCACATAGAGAGCGGCTTGCGCGAAGTCGCGGCTGAAGGGCACGTAGCCGACAATCGGCAGCCAGCCGAGATAGAGGCCGAAGATCAGCATCAGCATCAGACCCAGCCAGAAACTGGGGATCGAGAGCAGGATGGTCGAGGTGGCGACGACGGTGATGTCGCCAAGACTGTCCTGTCTCCAGGCGGCCAGCATGCCGGCCGGCACGGCGATGGCGGAGGCGACAAGCACGGCCAGGAGGACGATGATCGAGGAGACGGCGAAGCGGTCGAGGATCAGCGGCAGCACCTCTTGCCCGCTGCCGATCGAGCGCCCGAAATCGCCTGTAAGGACGTTGCCGGCCCAGATCAGATATTGCACCACCACAGGCTGGTCGAGCCCCATCTGATGCCGCATGGCTTCGACCTGTCCGGGCTGTGCGAGGTCTCCCAGCATCAGCGTCGCAGGATCACCCGGGATGAAGCGCATCATCACGAAGACCGCAACCGACACCAGGATCAGGGTCGGTATGGCGCTGGCGATGCGGGTCAGGACAAAGCGGACCATCGTTTCTCCTGTGATATCGAAGGTCTCCCCCGTGCCGGCATCGCCTTCTCGGCGCGCTCGCGGACCTCGTCGTCGAGGGTAAGTTCGTAGCGGGTGAATTCGCGGTTCTCGGCCGGCAACGGTGCGATCTCCATGACGCCGGCGGCTGGTTCGAAGACGATCATCGCCACCGTCGCCGAGAGGTTGCCGCCTTTCTTTCTGATCCGCGGACGACAGACGCTGAACGGCGAAGCGAAATCGTCGAACAGGGCTTCCTTCAAATCGTCGATCGTGACGTCCCCATGCCGCGCCGACAGGCGACGGCGCACGCGGTGGTCCCGGTAGAGACTGTCCGGCACGTCGCGAAGCCCGGTTTCGCGCAGCTTCGACAACGCCACCGGGCTCTGCCAGTGATTGGCGTGGACGATCATGTCGTCGTCCGGATAGATGGCGAAGGCCTCGTCCGGCGCGCATTCGAAATCGACCGTGAAGCCCTCGGCGGTGCTGAGCATCATGTTGTTGGAGCCGGATTTCGGTGTCGTCGCCACCACCTTGATGGCGTCGGCGAAATGCTGCGCTTCAAGCGCCCGGCGCCGGATGAAGGGCAGCGGAATTCCGATGTCGCGGTAGTCGCGGTCCGATTCGAGATAGTTCGCGGTGATGCCGATGCCGGCCGCGTTGAAGCCGCTGCGCGCCAGTCCGCCGGCTTCGGTGAAGGTGAGGAGGTCCGGCCCGTCCGTTCGCCGGATGCGCAGCACCACCGAGGTCTCGGCGCATTCGGCCTTCCAGTCCCAGTTCTGGCCATGGATGAGCCTGCCGTTGCGGGTTGCCTCCGGCAAAATCACAGCGCCCGTGCAGCCGTCGGGCTCGTCGTCGGAAATGCCCTTCTCGCGCCGGGCGAGCTGCAGGATTTCGGTACGCGCATTGACCAGGACGATCGAGGACAGGTCGAGATTGGCGCCTGACGCGATCCCTTGCATTTCCTCGACGAGATCGGGCGCCCATTGCCGCAAGCGAGGCAGGAAGATTTCGGAAAACCGCGCGACATCGTCCCGCCCGAAGCCGAACCGGTCGAGTTGCCCGGCGTAGAGCGCCGCCGAAGCGCCGATGCGACCGCGCGCCTGTTCGCCATAGGCCATGCCGCGCGCTTTCGGCGCTCCTTCGATCTCGACAAGCGGAAAAGGTGCGACTGTTGTCATCAAGGGAAGCCTCAACTCGTTGAGTTCGGATACTAATGCATTTTGATTGAATGAAAAGCAGGAAAATTCGATAGATTGCCAGTTCGAACTGCGTGGCGCATATCTATAATGCGAAGATGCGAACGCCTGAGGAAGTGCCTATGAATGAAACGATCATCGACCGGCCGGCGCGCGGCGAGGCGGCCAGTCCGCTGCAGATAGATCTGGCACGGCGGATCCTGGAGCGGATCAGGGATTCGGGCTGGACGGTTGGAACCCGCGTCTCGGTGCCCGACCTTGCCCGCACCTTCGGCGTCTCGCGTTCTCCGATCAGCGCAGCGTTGGAGCTGCTGGTCGCCCAGGGCATCTTGAGTCCCTTCGAGACGAGGGGACTGCAATTGGCGCGCGAGGTCGCCGACCTCGACCCTGAGGATATCCTGCCCAGTTCACCGCTCGAGGAGCTTTACCGCAGGATGATGCGCGAGCGCGCGCTCGGCCAGCTGCCGCAGGAGGTGTCCGAGGCGGAACTGATGCCGCGCTATCAGGTGTCGCGCGGCGTCGTGCGCAAGCTTTTGCTCCGCTTTGCCGCCGAAGGGCTGGTGCAGCGCCTGCCGGGGCATGGCTGGCGTTTTGCCGACACACTGGTCGGCGAGGACGCCTACCGGGAAAGCTATGAATTCCGGACGGCCGTCGAATGCGCGGCGCTGCGGTCGCCCATGTTCAATGCGGATCCTCAGCAGCTGGCGCCGGTCCGCCGCGCTCACCAGCGCATCCTGGCGATCGTGTCGACGGGCAAGACGCTGATCGGCGGCGACGAATGGTTCCGGATCAACGCATCCTTTCACGAAGGGCTTGCGGCCTGTTCCGGCAACCGGTTCCTGGCGGATGCGGTGCGCCAGCAGAACAATCTGCGCCGGTTGCAGGAGTCGGCGGGTTTCGAGGAACTGCCGGCGGAACGCATCGAGCAGTCCTGCCGGGAACATCTGGCCATCCTCGATGCCGTCGAGGCGGGCGAGATCGAATGGGCCGAGGCGCTGCTGCGCCAGCATCTAAGGCAGGCATCCGAGTTCGCTTCGCCGCAGCGCTCGATCTGATGCGATGTCCGCGACGATGAGCATTTCCGTCGTCATTTTCCGCACCTGATCGCCACTGACAGCACCGAGACGACGGCGACCGCAGCCCGCATGCTGGCCGCTCAGTGAGCCAATGCGCTGACGCCATCCGGCATCCATGCGGGACTGGCCGATCTGAAACGAGCGTCTCCGCTCCGTCAAATGCCGGGATTTTTGGGGCCGATTTTCAGCGGCGCATCATTTTCATCCGGATTGGGGACAGGAGCTTCGTCGGGAAGTCTGTCCGGGTCCGGCTCACGCACCGGCTTCGGTTCAGGAAACGGCGGCGGTGTGGGCGCGGGAGTGGGCGTTGGTTCGGGAGTGGGAAGAATGGCCATGGTGTGATTTCCTTCCGCTCGCACTCTGCCTTGGCGGGTCACCGACGTCGGCTGGGATTTTTGAAGCCACCCGTTTCGATCGGTTTTCGCTCGGGCTGACGCACGCAGAACGACCACGCATGCCTATGGTTCCGACGCGAGCCTCCGATGTTCCCGCAGGCATCGGCATTGGTGGCCGGACGGGGCTGTCCAGAAAAGTGATCGATTGGTCCGCGCATGAGGGCCTTGCCGGCGTCGTGGAGCGCCATAATTTCCATTTCAGGGTGGGACGAACTCACCTGCTGAATAGGAGGCGGCCGTGAAGCACCAAACACTTGACCAACTGCATACCGTTGCCGACGTTCACGCTGAAGCAACAGACCTCGTAGCGACTCGAAGCCAGCGTCTCGAACGTTGGGCGAAACTGCTGGAAAAAAATCCCGATCGACGTCTCGAAGCGTTGACCGGCACAGAATACAAGTCCCCTGAGATACGCGAGAAAATGCGTTACAACGACTCGCCTCTCACGGTTGCCTTCGAGGACCCGATCTTTCGCGCGCAAGGCTTGAGAGATGACACTTACGGTGAAGCCAAGCGCTTCTTCGAACTGACCGACTGGCAGCTGCACGAAATCGTCTGCCATTGCCATGTCGGCGCCTCGATACGAGCGCGGTGGGCTGCCTCTCGTGTCCGCGCGGCAATGTCTGAGAGGTTTGGTTTCTTCGCCTGGCTGCGAGGAATATTCATGCACTGACGCTTCGGGCATTGACGCTACGGGCATTCACGCTGCCGGCATTTATGTTGGGGGCCGGCATGTTCGGGTGATGGGGGCGGCGAAGTGATTTCCACGCCTCGCATCAGTGGTCGTTGATGAGCGGATAGGCCGTTTCGGCGGCGATCCGCCATCGGCGAAGCTTGAACCATAGGCCCGATACCACAGTGATGGGCGGATTTCAGTCGGCGGGCGCCCTGTACACACTCCTAGCCGATGATCCTGAATCCGTTCGGCTGCTGGCCGGCATCGACGTCGTGGGATGTCACGCTGGAGACCGACGCTCCGGTCGGCCCTTTCCACAACCGGTCCAACATGGTCGAAACCGCGCCGTCGGCTCCGACGATCAGTGCGGTTACGGATCCATCCTCCTCATTGCGAACCCATCCGGACAGACCGAGCCTCTCGGCCTCGGTCCGTGTCCACACGCGAAACGAGACGCCTTGCACCCTTCCCCTCAGTCTGACGCGAACCGCCTTGCGCCCGTCCTCCATGGTCACCTCCGTGCAGTTGGTTTGTTCATACCTTCAACTCACCAGCGGGGAAAAAGGCTCCGCCGTCACATTTTACGCATTAGTCGGCAACGGAACCATGCGGCGGCGGCTTTGTTTAAAGACGGACAGCTGCAGGTTGCTGCGCCTCGGAGCCACGATTTCATGACCAACGATTCTCCAACGGGAGGCGCCATCCCGGCATCCGTTCCGACGATCGATCCGAAAGCGGCGCCGACGCTTCAACACGCCGAGGCCGAGGTCTTTTATACAGAGGCGATCCGCGAACTCGCCGCGACGGACATCCCCTTTCTTGTCGCCGGCACCTACGCGGTGAGCGCCTATACGGGCGTCACGCGCCAGACCAAAGACCTCGACATTTTCTGCAAGGCCGGCGACTTTGCCCGCATCCTCGCCCATTTCAAGCAGGCCGGTTTTGCGGTCGAGATCGTGGACGACCGGTGGCTTGGCAAGGTCTTCAAGAGCACGCATTTCTTTGATGTCATCTTCGCATCGGCGAACGGCACCATGCCCGTCGGCGACGAGTGGCTGGAGCATGCACGGCAGATCGAGCTGCTGGGCAGTCAGGTGCGGATCGTCGGTCCGACCGAGCTTATCTGGTCCAAATGCTTCATCCAGGACAGGGGCCGCCACGACGGCGCCGACATCGCTCACACCATCCTCAAGGCGCAGGATCAGATCGACTGGCGCCGGCTGCTTTCCTACCTCGAAGTTCACTGGGAGGTGCTGTTGATGCAGCTTCTGAATTTTCGATGGATCTATCCGAGCGAGCGCGATCACGTTCCCGCCTGGCTGCTCGACGAATTGCTTGACCGGCTCGCCAAGCAGAGGGAACTGCCTACGCCCCGAATGAAGATCTGCCGCGGGCGCCTGCTTTCGCCGACCGACTACGAGATCGACGTCAAGGAATGGGGCTTTGCCGGCGTCGGCGGAACAGGAGAATTTCGCGATGGCTGAGAGGAACAAGGCTGCTACGGCAAAGGTCGAGAACGGCGGCACCGTGAGGATTGCGGCTGTCGGCGACCTGCATGTGCGGGAAGACGCGCAGGCCTCCTGCCGTGATCTCTTCGGCGAGGTCTCGCGCGAAGCGGACGTCCTCGTGCTCACTGGCGACCTCACCAATCTCGGCAAGCCGCGTGAGGCCGAAATCCTTGCGGAGGATTTGCGCGCCTGCGCAATCCCGGTCGTCGCCGTGCTCGGCAACCATGACTATGAATCCGGCGCGGTCGAGGACGTCGCCCACATCCTGCGGCAGGCGGGCGTCCATCTTCTTGACGGCCAGACCACGGAAATCAAGGACGTCGGCTTTGTCGGCGTGAAGGGGTTCATTGGCGGTTTTGGATCGCGCATGCTCGGCTCCTTCGGCGAGCCGGCGATCAAGGCGATGGTCGCCGAAAGCGTCAGCGAGTCGATGCGGCTCGAAAACGCGATGCGGCAGGTTCGCACCGAGCGCACGCTCGTCGTCCTGCACTACGCTCCGGTGGTCGAGACGGTCGCCGGCGAGCCATTGGAGATTTTTCCGTTCCTGGGCTCGTCGCGGCTGGCGGAGACGATCGATCGGTTCAAGGTCAGCGCCGTGGTGCATGGCCACGCGCATCGCGGCGTCTATGAAGGACGCACGCCCGGCGGCGCCCCGGTCTATAACGTCGCCATGCACGTGGCGAAGCCGACCGGCCGTCCCTACGCCCTGCTCGAAATCTGAAACACCCGCGCCTCGTCAGCGATCGATCTCGCCGAACACGATATCGAGCGATCCGATGATCGCGGCGACATCGGCGATCATGTGCCCTCGCGACAGAAAATCCATCGCCTGCAGATGGGCAAAGGACGGCGCGCGGATCTTGCACCGATAGGGAGTATTGCTGCCATTTGACACCAGGTAGACGCCGAACTCGCCCTTCGGCGCCTCCACCGCGGCGTAGACTTCTCCGGCGGGCACGCGAACGCCCTCCGTGTAGAGCTTGAAATGGTGGATCGTCGCTTCCATCGAGCGTTTCATCGTCGCCCGCGGCGGCGGCGTGATCTTGTGGTTCGGAATTGCCACCGGCCCTTGGCCCTCGGGCGATCGCAGTTTCTCCAGGCATTGCTTCATGATCCGCACCGACTGGCGCATTTCCTCCATGCGGACGAGGTAGCGGTCGTAACAGTCGCCGTTCTTGCCGATGGGAATGTCGAAATCCATCTCCGGGTAGCATTCATAGGGCTGTGCCTTGCGCAAGTCCCACGCCGCGCCCGATCCGCGCACCATGGGGCCGGAGAAGCCCCAGGCCCAGGCGTCGTCGAGGCCGATTACGCCGACATCGACGTTGCGCTGCTTGAAGATACGGTTTTCGGTGAGCAATTCGTCGAGGTTGCCGCAAACCTTGAGGAACGGATCGCAGAAAGCCCAGATATCGTCCAGCAGCTTCTCAGGCAGGTCCTGGTGCACCCCGCCGACCCTGAAATAATTCGCATGCATGCGGGCGCCGGAGGCGCGCTCGTAAAACACCATCAGCTTCTCGCGCTCGGCAAAACCCCAGAGCGGCGGCGTCAGCGCGCCGATATCCATGGCCTGTGTCGTGACGTTGAGGAGATGCGACAAGAGCCGGCCGATTTCGCAAAACAGGACACGGATGAGCTGTCCGCGCTTCGGGACCGAGATTTCCAACAACTTCTCGGCGGCGAGGCAGAACGCATGCTCCTGGTTCATCGGCGCGACATAGTCGAGCCGGTCGAAATAGGGCAGGGCCTGCAGATAGTTCTTGTACTCGATCAGTTTTTCGGTGCCGCGGTGGAGCAGGCCGATATGGGGATCGGCGCGATCGACGACCTCGCCGTCCAGTTCCAGCACCAGCCGCAGCACGCCGTGAGCAGAGGGATGCTGCGGTCCGAAGTTGAGGGTGAAGTTGCGAACTGCGGCTTCGACCATGACGCTGCTCCGCTGTACCGGGTTTCAGGGCCGAAGCCGAGTGCTCCGGCCCGCCACGCCCGGACCACCGATCAGGTGCCCGCCAATCACGTGCCCGCCAATCACGTGGTTGTCTGGATGATCAGAGTCAGCATGCCGTCGCCGTCGATGTTGGCGGCAACAACCTGCGAGGAGTCCAGCCCGTTCGCCGCCAGCACCGATGCCGCCTGTGGCGAGGCATCGATCGAGCTCTGCAGGGTAAGCAGATCTTCAACGCTGGTCTGGGTGATCACGGCCTCGGCTTGCGTCTTGAGTTCCGGCGGCAAATCCTCGAGGGCGACAATGGCAATGCCAGTAAAATTCTGGTCGGTGAAACCTTGATCCGGCAGGGCTTGATCAGGCAGGGCCTGGTCAGGCGTTTGGTTGGGCAAGCTTGGATCGGGCAGGGCTTCCGGAGCCGGAGGTGCGATCTGGGGAAGCTGCGGGTCGGTGGATTGCGCGTGAATCGGCTGCGCCAAGGCCAATCCCGAAAGGGCGGCAATTGTCGTCAACATGCGCATGATCGTTCCTTCCGTTTTTCGTTTGGCTCGAGGAGGATCACCTGGTGACCACACAACCATTGTCCCGGATTATGGTTCCCGTCCGTCACGGATATGGCCATGGTGGAGCCTATCCTGGCGCGAGCGGTCGAACGATGGAACGATTCCGACAGGCGTTCATTCTCCCCTGATCACACCTTCATCACAGGATCGGCGGGGCGCTGCAGCTCGAGGAGAAAGCCATGAGAATCAGCGAGTGCATGACACGGAAAGTTCAGGTCGCCAGTCCGGACCAGTCCTTGCGGGATGCCGCACGAGTCATGGCCGATCTTGACGCCGGTGTTCTGCCCGTGGGTGAGAATGAGCGGCTGGTCGGCATGATCACGGACCGCGACATTGCCGTCCGTGGCATCGCGGAGGGCAGAGGTCCCGACACCAGGATCAGGGATGTGATGAGCGCGGAGGTACAGTGCTGCTATGACGACCAGGAAGTCGGCGATGTTCTTCAGAATATGCGCGAACTCAAAGTGCGGCGAATGCCGGTGATCAGCCGCGACCGGCGGCTGGTTGGCATTGTCTCGCTCGGCGACCTCGCCACGAATGGCGAACCCGCATGGGCCGGCGAAGCGCTGGGCGGCATCTCGCAGCCGGGCGGCGACCATTCGCAGACGGAGCATTGATGCATCATAAACAGATTTGAAGTTCCTGCTCGATCGACGGCATCGGCGTTCAGGAACTTCGAATCCACAACCGTACTGGAGTCACTCCTTTGCGCTACAGGGCCGCACGCCCGGAGGCGCGAGCACTTGGTTTGCGCATGATTCCCAGCGAAAATCGATTTCTGGGGTCATCCGGGCCGACGCTACGCAACGGAGAATCGATCGATGACCCACAGCCATGTCCCGTCGCCCTGGCGGCGGGCAACCTCGGTGGTTACGGTGCCATCGGGAAGACGGGTTGACGTCAGTGCCAGATCTCCGCTGACAACAGCCGGGGCCTGATTTCCGGCGGCAAATTTTCGGCCCATTGCGGTGATGTCGGCGAAGAGTGCCCGGATCGCTTCGCGGCCACGCGTCAGTCGCCCGTCACCGCTGTCGACGACGGCATGCGGCTCAAAAAGCGCGGCCATGCCGTCGATGTCTCCCACCCACTGCCGGGAGATCAGCAGGCGCTCCAGATCCTGGGGATCACGCGCCGGCTCGCGGCTTGCTTCATCGGTCATGGCGAAACTCCTCCGACGCTCGGTAGCAAAGCGTTCGATCCTGCGCCAAGTTTCGTTGGAAGACGAGCCGCGGAAGCTCCGCCATTGCTGATCGCAAGGTGGAGCAGCCTGGCGATCATCCTCCCCAGCCGAGATCGCGATCCGCAACGCGCCATTCGGCGGCGCCGGCGCGGCGCCGGTGGCTGTCGTTGAGGAAGTCGGCGATTCTTGCCGCCGATTTCGCCGAGGCGAAGGTGAGCAGCCGATCGTGATGGACGACAGGCTCGCCGGTCTCATTGTCCCAGATCTCGAACCGGCAGCTTGGGTTCGGTATGGCTTCGAAACGGATCTTCATATCGATGGCCCCGGTGATCGACGGACCGAGGTTCTGCGACCCCGGCTTACGGATAGCTTACGGGCGTTTTGGATTATGCTTTTGGCAGCGGGCGCGCTCGCTCGATGTCGCCTCGGCTAGTTTGCGTTCGGCGCGAGGCGCTGCGCGACATGGTCGGCGATCGCCAGGCTTGAGGTCAGGCCAGGGCTCTCGATGCCGAACAGATTGACCAGGCCCTCCACGCCGTGCACCGCCGCGTCCTGGATGACGAAGTCGGCATTGGCTTCGCCGGGACCGGAGAGTTTCGGCCGGATGCCGCTATAGGCCGGCTGCAGGCTGCCATCGGCCAGGTCCGGCCAGTATTTGCGGATCTCGTCGTAGAAGCGCTCGCCACGTATTGGATCGACGCGATAGTCGAGTTGATCGGTCCATTCGACGTCAGGCCCGAAGCGGGCGACGCCGTCGAGGTCGAGCGTCAGATGGACGCCAAGCCCGCCGGGTTCGGGCACGGGATAGACCAGCCGCGAGAACGGCGCCTGGCCGGCGACCGAAAAGTAATTGCCCTTGGCGTAGCGAAGTTCTGGCACGAATTGCTGGTCGAACCCGTCAATCGAGCCGGCAAGTGCCGTGGCGCCAAGCCCGGCGGCGTTGACGAAGCGCGCGGTGGCGATTTCAAAGCGCTCGCCGCTGGTGCTGTCGATCGTGTCGAGCACGATGCGTCCACCTTCAATGCGGCCCGAGGCGATGCGGGTGTTGAGGCTGAGCGCCGCCCCGTGCTCCTCGGCGTCGCCCAGCAGCGCAAGCATCAGCGCGTGGCTGTCGATGATGCCGGTGGCGGGAGACAAAAGCGCGGCCGTGCCGCGCAGCTTGGGCTCCAGCCTGCGCGCCTCTGCTGCGGTCAAGGGCGTCAAATCGCCCGCGCCGCAAGCAGCGGCATTGGTCAGGATCGAAGCGAGCATCGGCTCCTGTTCGGCATTTGTTGCAACGATGAGCTTGCCGCAGCGCGCATGCGGCACCGCCCGCTCCTGGCAATAACGGTAGAGCCTTTCGCGGCCTGCCACGCAGAGCCGGGCCTTCAGCGATCCGGCCGGATAGTAGATGCCGGCATGGATGACCTCGGAATTGCGCGAACTGGTCCCGGTGCCGATGGCGTTCTCGGCCTCGAGGATCAGGGTGTCCATGCCACGCCGCGCCATCTCTCGCGCGATCGCGAGGCCGATGACGCCGGCGCCGGCGACGATGCAGTCGACGTGGTCCACGATCAGGCCACCTCAGCCTTGTTGTTGTGCCTGCTGGTGAGCCGTTCGGGAACCAAGTCTTGGCCTTGCGCACAGCCGGCTTGGCGCAGGTTCCCGCGTTCTGCAGCCCCGAAGCTGAAATTCTGCATGTCTTCCGTCCATCCGCCTGCCCTTCCAAATGGGCTTGACACCCTTACAAGAAACGGATGCAGCAGACAGCATTAATCCAGAGGCCGATGCGCGCGCCGAACGGCGGCAGGACGCACGTCCCGGCATGCAGGACAGGAGCCATCATGGACGCTCGACCGAATTCCCCCGAAGCCCGCGACATCAGCTACCACATGCACGGCTACACCAATGCCCGCAAGCATGAAGAGGCAGGGCCGCTGGTCATCGAGAAGGGCGACGGCATCTATGTCGAGGATCTCGCCGGCAACCGCTATATCGAGGCGATGGCCGGGCTTTGGAGTGTCGCGGTCGGCTTCTCCGAGAAGCGGCTGGTCGACGCTGCGGTGCGCCAGATGTCCAGGCTGCCTTACTATCACGACTTCGGTTCCAAATCGCATTCGCCGCTGATCGATCTCGCCGAGAAGCTGGTGCAGATGGCGCCTGTGCCGATGAGCAAGGCGTACTTCACCAATTCCGGCTCCGAGGCCAACGATACGGCCATGAAGATGATCTGGTACCGGTCGAATGCGCTCGGCCAGCCTGCGCGCAAGAAGATCATCAGCCGCATTCGCGGCTATCACGGCGTCACCATTGCCTCGGCGAGCCTGACCGGGCTGCCCAACAACCACACTTCCTTCGACCTGCCGATCGCCAATGTGCTGCACACCTCGACGCCGCATCACTGGCGCGAGGCGCTGCCAAATGAGAGCGAAGCAGAGTTTTCGAGCCGGCTTGCTGACGATCTGGAAAAGCTGATCCTGGCCGAAGGACCGGAAACCATCGCTGCCTTCTTCGGCGAGCCGATCATGGGCGCTGGCGGCGTCATCGTGCCGCCGGCCGGCTACTGGGAGAAGATCCAGGCGGTGCTGTCGAAATACGACATCCTGCTCGTCGCCGACGAGGTGATCTGCGGCTTTGGCCGAACCGGCGAAATGTTCGGCTCGCAGACCTTCGGCATCAGGCCCGACATCATGGTGCTGTCGAAGCAGATCTCTTCGTCCTACCTGCCGATCTCGGCCTTGCTGATCAACGAGAAGGTTTTCGAGCCGATTGCCGACGAAAGCAATCGCATCGGCACCTTCGGCCACGGCTTCACCGGCGGCGGCCATCCCGTTGCGGCGGCGGTCGCGCTGGAGAACCTGAAGCTGATCGAGGAGCGCGATCTCGTCGGCAATGCGCGCACGGTCGGCGCGCATATGCAGAAGCGGCTGCGCAAGCTCGCTTCGCACCCGCTTGTCGGCGAGGTGCGCGGCGTCGGCCTGATCGCGGCGGTCGAACTGGTCGGCGACAAGGCGAACAAGACGCCGTGGGAGACGGCCGGCGCACTGGGCGGGCTCGTCAACGGTTTCATGCAGCAGAACGGCGTCATCTCGCGCAACATGGGCGATGCACTGGCCTTCTGCCCGCCGCTGATCATCACCGAGCCCCAGGTCGATCAGGTGATCGACGCGTTTGAAAGATCGCTCGAAGCCGCGGTCAAGCAGGTCCTGTAGTGGCGCGCGCGTAACGGCATGATCTCGAGCGACGCAAGCGGCGTTATAAGAAAATTGCGAAAAACTTATAACGCTGCAGGAGAGGATCAGGAATCCTTGTTTGCAGCCAAATCACAGAATGGTTTTGCTCATCAAGATCAGCAAAGCCGATCTCTGCCCGACCTGAGGCTTATTTGGCTTTGGCCGGGGGGCGCTCGTGATTGGCGAAGTCCGCAGCGACATCCGATCTCCCCCCATGCGGGGGAGATGTCCGGCAGGACAGAGGGGGGTGGGAAGGATCGCAACTTCGACTTCAGCCTTGCCAACCCAGCTTGAGGGCGTGGCTGCGATCGATTG
>NZ_JBVVQB010000028.1:0-86986 GCF_055811775.1 Mesorhizobium sp. WSM4844
GGCGATTGGCGAAATCAAAGATGACGGCCAATCTCCCCCCTTGTGGGGGAGATGTCCGGCAGGACAGAGGGGGGCGCCGTAGAGCGCCAACCTCAATAGCGACCGAGCATTGACCGATGCCCCACAAGGGGGGAAGGAAAAGCGCACGATCACCTTTTGTTCCGATTCTGCTTGGCGATTGCACGGCGCCGCGCTACCTCTGGCGGGTGACAGAGCAGCCGCGCCTCGCCGAACAGAATGCCGCCGTGCGCTTGCCCGAGCCATTCCTCAAATGGTTCGCGCAAAGAGGCTGGTCGCCGCGCGCCCACCAGATAGAATTGCTGGCGACTGCCCAGGCCGGGCAATCGGTTCTGCTGATCGCGCCGACCGGCGCCGGCAAGACGCTGGCCGGGTTTCTGCCTTCACTGACCGAGTTGGCCGGGCGGCCAGGGAGAAAGCCGGGGCAGGCGCGTCGCGGCATCCACACGCTGTACATCTCGCCGCTGAAAGCGCTGGCCGTCGACATCGAGCGCAATCTCGGCAAGCCGGTGGAAGAGATCGGTCTGTCCGTCACCATCGAGACGCGCACCGGCGACACGCCCGCGCACAAGCGCCAGCGGCAGAAGCTGGCCCCGCCCGACATCCTTCTGACCACGCCCGAGCAACTGGCGCTGCTGATCGCTGCGCCCGACGCCAGGCGCTTCTTCGAGGATCTGCGCTATGTCGTGCTCGACGAACTGCATTCCTTGGTGACGTCGAAGCGCGGGCATCTCCTGTCGCTCGGGCTGGCTCGGCTGCGATCCTTTGTTCCCGGCTTGCAGACGATCGGCCTGTCGGCGACGGTCGCCGAGCCGGACGAATTGCGGCGCTGGCTGGTCAGCCAGAATCCACCCGGCGGCATGGCCGAATTGATCGTCGTCACCGGCGGCGCCAAGCCCGACATCTCCATCCTCGACTCGGAACAGCACGTGCCGTGGGCCGGACATTCGGCCCGCTACGCGACACCGGAGATCTATAGCGAGATCAAGCGACACAAGACGACCCTGCTGTTCGTCAACACGCGCAGCCAGGCCGAACTGCTGTTCCAGGAATTGTGGCGGGTCAACGAGGACACTTTGCCGATCGCGCTGCATCACGGCTCGCTCGATGTCGCCCAGCGCCGGCGCGTCGAAAAAGCCATGGGCGAGAATGCCTTGCGTGCCATCGTCGCCACGTCGACGCTCGACCTCGGCATCGACTGGGGCGATGTCGACCTGGTCGTGCATGTCGGCGCACCGAAGGGTGCGAGCCGGCTGGCGCAGCGCATCGGCCGCGCCAACCACCGCATGGATGAGCCGTCGAAGGCGATCCTGATTCCGGCCAACCGCTTCGAAGTGCTGGAATGCCGGGCGGCGCTCGACGCCAATTACCTCGGCGCCCAGGACACGCCGCCGCTGGTCAATGGTGGGCTCGATGTGCTGGCGCAGCATGTCCTGGGTTGCGCCTGCGGCGCGCCTTTTCATGCCGATGCGCTGTTCGAGGAGGTGCGAACCGCCGCGCCCTATGCCGAACTCGACCGGCCGACGTTCGATCGTGTCGTCGACTTCGTCGCCACCGGCGGATATGCGCTGAAGAACTACGAGCGCTACGCCCGCATCCGCCTGAACAAGGACGGGCTGTGGCGCGTCTCCAATCCTCGCATCGCCCAGCAGTACCGGCTGAATGTCGGCACCATCATCGAGGTGCCGGCGCTCAACGTGCGTTATGTCAAGGCCGGCAGCAAAGGCTCTGCCTCGCGCGGCGGTCGGGTTCTCGGCAAGATCGAGGAGGCGTTCCTCGAAACGCTGACGCATGGCGATACCTTCATGTTCGCCGGCAAGGTGCTGCGCTTCGAGGGCATCCGCGACAATGAGTGCTTCGTGTCGAATGCGCCCGGCAGTGACGCCAAGGTGCCCTATTATGGCGGCGGCAAATTCCCGCTTTCGACTTACCTCGCCGAACAGGTCCGCATCATGCTGGATGACCCGCAGCGCTGGAAGAAGCTGCCGGAACAGGTCGCCGACTGGCTGCGCTTCCAGGCCGACAAATCGGTGCTGCCGAAGCGCGACGACCTGCTGATCGAGACCTTTCCGCGCGGCAACCGCTACTATCTGGTGGCCTACCCGTTCGAGGGCAGGCTGGCGCACCAGACGCTTGGCATGCTGCTCACCCGCCGCCTCGACCGGGCGGGAGCCAGGCCGCTCGGCTTCGTCGCCACCGACTATGCGCTTGCCATCTGGTCGCTGGCCGACATGGGCAGGATGTTGCGGGCGAAGAAACCGTCGCTGGCCGCGCTTTTCGACCAGGACATGCTGGGCGACGATCTCGAAGCCTGGCTGGCCGGCAGCTGGCTCTTGAAGCGCACCTTTCGCAATTGCGCGCTCATCTCCGGACTGATCGAAAAGCGTCATCCGGGCCAGGAGAAGAGCGGCCGCCAGGTCACCGTCTCGACCGACCTCATCTACGACGTCCTGCGCAGCCATGAGCCCGACCACATCCTGCTGCAGGCGACGCGTGCCGACGCGGCCACGGGTCTGCTGGATGTCAGCAGACTTGCCGAGATGCTCTCGCGTATCCAGGGACGAATCGTGCATAAAGACCTCGAGCAGATTTCGCCGCTCGCCGTGCCTATCATGCTCGAGATCGGCAAGATGCCGGTGCATGGCGAGGCCGATGATACGCTGCTGATGGATGCGGCAACGCTGGTCGAGGAGGCCATGGGGACGAAATGACATTCGCACTCGCCATGACGGCGCTCCTGGCGGATGCCGATCCTATCGGCATCGCCGGCGAGCGTGCGATCTGCGATCGCCGCGGCGTGCTTTATTTTCCCGAGCTTCGGCTTCTGACTGTGTCCGACCTGCATCTGGAAAAGGGTTCCTCGCTGGCACGGCGCGGTACGTTGATCCCGCCTTATGATACCGGTGCGACGTTGCTGCGATTGCAGGCGGTGATTGCCGATTATCAGCCGGCGATCGTCATCAGCCTCGGCGACAGCTTTCATGACGGCGGCGGCGCCGCGCGCATGCATGCGAGCTTTCGCGAACGGCTGGAAGCGCTGATGGCCGGTCGCGACTGGTTCTGGGTTGCCGGCAATCATGACCCGGATGCGCCGGCCGACCTGCCCGGCGAGACGGTGCGCGAGCTGGCCATAGGCTCTCTCGTATTCCGGCACGAGCCTTCGGCGGTGAGAGTGGAAGGCGAGGTATCAGGTCATCTGCACCCTTGCGCCCGCATCGTGCAGCAGGGCCGCTCGGTGCGACGGCGCTGCTTTGCCGGCGACGGCGGCCGCATGATCATGCCGGCCTTCGGCGCCTATACCGGCTCGCTCAATGTGCTCGACCGCGCCTATGCCGGGCTGTTCCGCCGCGAGACGCTGATGGCCTATATGCTCGGCACCGAGCGCATTTTTGCGATTTCCCACGCGATGCTGCGGCCGGGCTGAGCTGCTCTACCGGCCGTAGTAGAGGGTGACGGTGTGTTTCGCTTCGGCGAAGAACAGCCAGCGTTCGACCAGCATGCCGGCGAATTGGGCTGATGTGGCGAGTGCCGACAGCACCGCCGCATAGGGCCATGGCAAGGCGAATGCGGCAATCAGCAGCAAGACGGGCAGAGCGAAGGCCAGCACTTGCGTGATCTGGCGCAGCCGCGCCTTGTGCTTGCGGGCGATGCGAAAGCCCATCTCCTTGAGCAGGTAGTTTTCTTCGGTGTGCGGCCATTCCAGCGACCGCACCGTACCGCCGGCAAGTCCGGTAGCGGTGTTGGCGTTGGTCGGGATTTCCAGCCTGTCATTGTAGCGCCAATTTGCCAGCTTCCAGCCCCAGCCGAGCAAGGTCAGCAGTACGCAACCTGTCAGAACGATAGTCGAGCCGAGGGCGAAGCCCTGCAGCAGCGCGTTGAGAAGCACACTGCCGCTCATCGCCGAAAAGATCAGGTAGCCGGGCAAAGTGAAGCGGCTGTGCCACTGGGCGATCGGCTTCAGCGAGGCATAGATCATGCCGGTGGTGCAGACGGTGGCGACCGCGCCGACCGCAGCCAGCAGCCCGGCGACGGCCACCCAGCCGTTTGTGCGGCCGAGGAACAGCCAGCCGAAGGCGAACAATCCCGCCGGCACGAAGGTCGCGACCGAGGCAACGCCTTCGCGCGACAGCCATGAGCTGCGCCATTGCGAGAATGCTCTCCAGGCGCGTTCTGGTCGGCCGAGATGGCCGGCCGACGACAGCAGGCCGGCCGAGATCAGGCCGAGCGCCAGCCCCATGCCGACGAGGCCGAGCCAGAAATCAGGCGGGACAAATCCTTGTCCGGCCAGCACGCCGAGCAGCGCGAGCAGGCCGTAACCGGCGCCGGTGGCAGTGGTGAAGAAGACGACGGAGAAGGCTGGATGCATGGATGCTGATCAATGCGAAAGCATGCGGTCGACCCAGCCGAGGAAACCGCCTTCGGCCCGCACCGGTTCGAGCCTCGGCGCCGGCACCGATGCAGCGCGCGGCGTGTGGGCGCGCGGCGGCAGATATTTGTTGGTCGGGTGATAGCCGAGTTCGGGCATCAGGTCGACGCCACCGCGTTCGGCCACCAGTTGCGAGATCGCCGATGCCGGGTCGCCGAGATCGCCAAAGTGCCGCGCGCTGGTCGGACAGGCGGCGACGCAGGCCGGCACGCGGTCTTCTTCCGCCAGATTGTCGTTGTAGATGCGGTCGACGCACAGCGTGCACTTCTTCATCACGCCGACATCGGTATCGAACTCACGCGCGCCATAGGGGCAGGCCCAGCTGCACAATTTGCAGCCGATGCACTTGTCTTCGTCGACCAGCACGATGCCGTCCGAGGCCCGTTTGTAGGAGGCGCCGGTCGGGCAGACGGTGACGCAGGCCGGTGTCTCGCAATGCAGGCAGGAGCGTGGGAAATTGACCGTGCGCCCACCCATCTCCGTCATGTGCTCATAGCTGTGCACGCGGTTGAACCAGACCCCGTCGGCATCGCCGCCATAGGGATCGATGTCGGTCAGCGGCGCCATGTGACCGCCGGTGTTCCATTCCTTGCAGGCGGTAACGCAGGCTTGGCAACCGACGCAGGTGTCGAGGTCGATGACCAGGCCGAGCTTCTTGTCGGTATGGGCGGGAAGGCAGGTCATGATCTGGAAGCCTCTCTTGCCCGGCGAAACTCGGCGCCAAAACTGAGCTTGTCGGGCGAGGGTTTGAAATGCGGTGGCTGCCGGAAGCGCTCGAACTGCGGCTCGGTGAAGCCGGCTTCTTCAGCCGCGCATTTGACGATGCGGACGCGCAGGTCGAACCATGCCGCCTGGCCGGTGACCGGATCGGAATTCGAGTAGCGCTTGCCGTTCGCATCGGCAGAAGTCTGGTCGCCGATGATATGGTTGAGCAGGAAGCCGCGGTTGGATTCGGCCGCGTCGTCCTTCAAGCCCCAGCTGCCGCGCCGCTTGCCGATCGCGTTCCAGGTCCACACCGTGTCCACGTTGACGCCGTCGACCAGCTTGATCTGTCCCTTAACCCTGCCGTTGATGCTCTCGATCCAAACCCAGTCGTCATCGGCAAGCCCGAGGCCGGCGGCGGTTCGGCTGTGCACGAACAGCCGGTTTTGGCTGGTGATCTGTCTGAGCCAGGCGTTCTGCGAGCCCCAGGAATGATACATGTGCATCGGCCGCTGCGTCAGCGCATGCAGAGGGTATTTCTCAACGTCGACAACCGCCTCCTCGAAGGGCGTGTACCAGAACGGCAACGGGTCCATATAGGTTTCGATGCGGCTGCGCTCCGCCTCTGGCGGCAGCACCCTGCCATGGCCGCGCGCGGCGAGGCGAAACCGCTGCATCGGCTCGGAATAGAGCTGGAACACGATCGGCTCGGCCTTCGGGATGAAACCCATGGTCTCGGCAAACTCGAGGTAGGATCGGTTGGCCATCTTGTAGTAGCGCTGGTCGTCGGCAAAATCGTGGTGCCAGAAGCCGCCATTGTCGATGTAGCGCTGAAGCTGGTCGGGATTGGCATCGCCCTTGCCGATCAAAATTCCGTCCTTGCCGCGCCAGCCGGCGAGCGGGCCGATGCCTGGCCTGCGCTCATGATTGACGATGTAATCGGCATAGTCGCGGTATTTGGCCGAGCCGTCGTCGGCGACGAAGCCGGGCAGGCCGAGCCGCGCGCCGAGCTCGATCAGCACTGTCTGGAACGCCCGCACGTCGCGGTCCGGCTCGACAACCGGATGGCGGATGGCGTCACCCGGTCCATCGGCGTGGCTGATCGGCCGGTCGAGCAGACTGATGCAGTCATGACGCTCGAGATAGGTCGTGTCGGGAAGCACGAGATCGGCGAACGGCACGGTCTCGGAATGATAGGCGTCGGAATAGATGATGAACGGGATCCTGTACTCGCCTGACGCATCCATGTCGGTCAGCATCGCCATCGTCTCGACGGTATTCATCGACGAGTTCCAGGCCATGTTGGACATGTACATGAACAGCGTATCGATCCTGTAGGGGTCGCCGGCCCAGGCGTTACGGATGACCGTGTGCATGAGCCCGTGTGCTGCCAGCGGCGCATCCCAGGAATAGGCCTTGTCGATACGGATCGGCGTGTCGGTGTCGTCGACCAGCAGATCGTCCGGGCCGCAGACGAAACCGAGCGGCATGCCTTCGAGCGGCGTCATCGGCCTGACGTCCTTGCCCGCCGGCTTCGGCCCCGGCGGCGCCGACCGCGGATAAGGCGGCTTGAAGCGAAACCCGCCGGGCACGTCCACCGTACCCAGGAGTACTTGGAGCAGGTGGATGGCGCGGCAGGTGTGAAAACCGTTCGAATGGGCCGAGATGCCGCGCATCGCGTGCATCGACACCGGCCGGCCCTTGATCGTCTCGTGTCGGCGGCCGGCCCAGTCGGTCCACGCCACCGGCAGTTCGATCGCCTGCTCGAAGGCGACATGCGCCAGTTCGGCGGCGATGCGGCGGATGGTGTCGGCGGTAACGCCGCAGCGTTCGGCGACCGCATCGGGAGAATAACTCTCGTGCAGGTAGCGGTCTGCGATAAGCTGGAAGACCGGTACGCAGCGGCGGCCATCGACCTGGAAGTTGCCGGTCAGCGCCGGCTTTGCGTCGGTATCGGTGGCGCTGACGGAGACTTTGGCCAGCCTGTCCCAGGCCAGCGGATTGCCGCCGCTGTCGCGTGCGAACAGCCCGTCATCGGCTGCACCCGGCTCCTGGATGACGAGGACATGGGCGTTGGTGTAGCGCAGCAAATAATCGAGATCGACGCGGCCGGCCTTCAGCAGTTCATGGATGAGAGCAAACACGAACAGGCCGTCGGTGCCGGGCCGGATGCCGATCCAGTCATCGGCAATGGCGTTGTAGCCGGTGCGGCATGGATTGATCGAGACCACCTTGGCGCCGCGCGCCTTGAGCTTGCCGAGACCGATCTTGATCGGATTGGAATCATGGTCCTCGGCGACGCCGAACAGCATGAAGTATTTGGTGTTGTCCCAGTCGGGTTCGCCGAACTCCCAGAACGAGCCGCCGATCGTATAGAGCCCGCCGGCCGCCATGTTGACCGAGCAGAAGCCGCCATGGGCGGCGAAATTCGGCGTGCCGAACTGGCTCGCCCACCAGCCGGTCAACGATTGCGACTGGTCGCGCCCGGTGAAGAAGGCGAGTTTCTTCGGATCGGTGCGGCGGATTTTCGAAAGCCGTTCCGTCGCGATCGAGAAGGCCTCCTCCCACTCGATCTCGCGAAACTCTCCCGAGCCGCGCGGACCGCTGCGCAGCAACGGTTTCTTCAACCGGGCCGGGCTGTAGTGCTGCATGATGCCGGCGCTGCCTTTGCCGCACAGCACGCCGCGATTGACCGGATGGTCCTTGTTGCCGTTGATGTAGCGGACCTTGCCGTCCTTGATGTGGACGTCGATGCCGCAGCGGCAGGCGCACATGTAGCAGGTGGTCTTGGCGATGCTGTCGGAGACGTCAGGTGAGGTATCGACGCCGTCGCCCTCGTCGGGCGCGCTTGTGTTGGTAAGCGACCGTTGGGACGGTGCGGAATTGGCGCCGCGCAGCGGTCCGTGGTTCATGATCCGGCACTTTTGCGGTCTGCGATTTTGGCTCTCGTCTTCGGCCCGGGGCCGCGCATGTAGTGTTCTTCCGGATGATAGCGGTCGCCGGCAAGCCGACGCCGCAGACCGCGGGTCCAATGGGCAAACAAGGATTTGAACCGCCCGATCACTTTTCTACCCGTTGCAGGTTGGCCGCGATTTTTTTCCAACTCCGCCGGGAAAATTAGAACAAAGCAATCGATCTGTCTAACAAATTGCTCTTGTAATTCCAATCGAACTTGTTTCTTAATTCTCCGCATGACCCTGGACCAATTGCGGATATTCGTTGCCGTCGCCGAACGAGGACACATGACCAAGGCGGCCGAACTGCTGGGCATTTCCCAATCGGCCGCCTCGGCCGCCATCCGCTCGCTCGAACAGCAGCATGGCGTCCAGCTGTTCAACCGGGTCGGTCGCAACATCGAACTGGCGCAGACCGGGCGCAGGTTTCTGCCCGAGGCCAAGGCCGTGCTCGAACGGGCGGCTGCCGCCCACGACGTGCTGGAGCACGTCTCGCAGACGATCACCGGCAGCCTTTCCATCGCCGCCAGCCAGACCATCGCCAGCTACTGGCTGCCGCGCCGGCTGGCCTCCTTCCACGAGGCCTATCCCGCCGTCAGGCTGAGCGTGACCATCGGCAACACCAGGCAGGTTGAGACCACCGTACTCGACGGTACGGCTGATTTTGGCCTGGTCGAGGGGCGCACTGAATCGGACATATTGCGGCGCGCCAAGGTCGATGTGGATCGCCTGATGCTGGTCGTGGCGCATTCGCATCCCGAGATCGCCGAAGTCTCGCGCGGGCATCCCGATATCAGGGAACTCCGCTGGATCATCAGGGAAGGCGGATCGGGCACGCGCGAGGTGCTGGAAGATCTTGCCCGCCGCGAAGGGATATCGTTCGCAGAGCTGCGGATATTCCTGGTGCTGCCGAGCAACGAGGCAGTCCGTCAGGCGGTCGAGGCTGGCGCCGGCGCCACCATCATTTCGGAGCTCGTTGTCGAACGCGCGGTTGCCGAAGGCAGCTTGCGGTCCGTGTCGATCGATCTGCCAAAGCGCGATTTCGCCATGATCACGCATCGTGACCGGCAGGCAAGTCTGGCCCAGATGGCGCTCAAGGCGCATCTGGGCGTGAGGGCCGGCGAGACCGTCCGGGGGTAAGCCGGGTCAGCCGAATTTCCGCTGCGCATCGAGCGCCAGCCCAAGCCCGACCGAGCCGAACATATCACCTTCGATGACCGACGCCTGCGGCACCAGGACCAGTATCTGCTGCCTTGCCAGCGGGATGGCGGTCGATCCGCCGGTCAGGAACACCGCGGTGATGTCGGACGGTTTCACCTGCGCGTCGCGGATCGTCTCACCAACCGTTGCGGCCACCCGTTCGATTTCCCTGGCGATCGTGGTCTCGAGCCCGGCGCGCGTAATTTCGGTCGCGAACTTCGCTCCCGTCAGCGCGACCATCACCTCGGCGGACAGTTGCTCCGTCAGCGCGATCTTGGCCCTCTCGACCAAAGCGGCCAGCGCGTGCCCGTAACGATGCTCGACGATGTCGATGAAGCGGTCGACCAGGTCGGCGCGTTCCGCCTCGTAGCGGATCTGGCGCAGATGCGTCATCGCGCGGGCGGTGTAGACCAGATTGATGCGCTGCCATGTCGCCAGGTCGATGAAGTAGCTGGCCGGCAAGTTGCGCTTGCCGTCCTTGGTCGGCGAGAGGTAGCCGAGCTGCGGCATCACATGGGCGATGCTCAACAGCCGGTCGAAGTCGGTGCCGCCGATGTGGATGCCGCGGCTGGCCAGGATGTCGTCCTTGCGATCGAGGGCGCGGGCGCGCTGCGGCGAGACCCGCACGATCGAGAAGTCGGACGTGCCGCCGCCCATGTCGACGATCAGCGCCAGTTCTTCGCCCGTCACCTTCTGCTCGTAGTCGAGCGCTGCCGCGATCGGCTCGAACTGGAAGGCGATATGCTTGAAGCCCTGGGTACGGGCCGCGTTTTCGAGTTCACCTTCGGCCTTGGCATCGGCCTCGGCATCGTCGTCGACGAACTGCACGGGACGACCGAGCACCACGCTTTCAACCGTATCGTCCGCATCCTCTTCCAGCCTTTTCCTGAGATGGCCGACGAACAGGCCGATGATCTCGGTGAAGGCGATCGATCGGGTTTTGATGCGCGTCTTTTCATGGACCAGCGTACCGCCGAGTACGCTCTTCAGCGAGCGCATCAAGCGACCCTCGATGCTGTCGGTATAGTTGGCGATGGCGCGGCGCCCAAAGTAGGTGCGGTTGTCCTCGAAATTGAAGAACACCGCGCTGGGCAGGGTCACCTCGCCGTCTTCCAGCGCCACCAGTTGCGGCTGCCCGTCCCTGATCACGCCGACGGTGGAATTCGAAGTGCCGAAGTCGATACCGCCGAATGCTGGTCGCATCGCAAAGTCCTGTATTTTTGATTTGGGGAGCGACAGCTGGTGTTCGGCCGGGCCGGGGTCGCGGTCTAACCCACGAGCGTAAAAAGGGGAACCGCCTTTTTAAGAGAGTTTAGTCCTTCCGGAAGACGAGCCTTCCGAGCCAGCCGGTCAGCATGGCCAACGACACCGCGAAGACGCCATACAGGAAAGAATAATCGTGGGCGACGCGGAAGATCGACTGTTCGAAACCGGATTTGCGGATTTCGAGCTGGGCGGAACTTTCCTTGATGAACAGGCCGCTCTTGAACAGGAACGCGCGTGCCTTGTGGGTGCCGACCGGAACATTGGGGGCGAGCCTGACGGTGGCGCGGAACAGGTTCTGCGACAGGAACTGCACGCCGCCGACATTCACGCTGTAGAGGCCGGTCGCCGTCTTGCGCTCGCGCAGCGCGGCGGTGAATTCCTGGATGGTCGCCGGACTTTCGCCAGCGTCGGCCGGCTGCATGTAGATGTTGGCGGCGCCGAGCGACAGTTGCTTGTAGCTGTTGGGGTCGGTGACGTCCTGCAGCGGCCGCGTCGTCGCCACCGAATAGGACACCGGCACATTCTTGAAGGTCTCGGACTCCAGATTGATCCAGATGCCGAGCACCCGGTCCTTGCGGCGCACGACGACCTTCCGGGCCGGACCCTCAAGCACAACCACGATGTCATAGCGCCCCTGGCGCGCGACACGCGGGTCGGCATTTTCCAATGAGCCGAAGATGGTGAGGTCGGCGCCGGAAAAGCCGGCGGTGATTGAGACATGGTCGGTGGACAGGCCGATCTGGATGTTTTCGGTAACCGGCGTCTGCGCTCTTGCCGGTGACGAGGCGGCGAACAGCGACAGCGAGGCAACGGCCAGGAACGTCCTAAAACCCGCCATCAGGTCGGATCCGCGCCGGACAGCGCATAGAGGCTGGGCGGCGTCACGAACAGATCGATGGCGAGCCGGATGGCAACCGCCAGCACCAGCAGTGCGAGCAGCGCCCTGAGCTGCTCGCCGCGCAGCCTTTGGCCGGCCTTGGCGCCGTATTGCGCGCCGGCGACGCCGCCCGCCATCAACAAGAAGGCGAGCATGACGTCGACCGTCTGGTTGGTGGTGGCATGGACCAGCGTGGTGTAGGCCGAGGTGAAGATGATCTGGAACAGCGAGGTACCGACGACGACGTTGGTCGGCACTTTCAAGAGATAGATCAGCGCCGGCACCATGATGAAGCCGCCGCCGACGCCCATGATCGACGACAGGAAACCGATGCCGACGCCGAGGCCGAGCACCGGGATGACGCTGACGAACAGCTTCGAGGCCCTGAACCGCATCTTCAGCGGCAAGCGGTGGATCCAGTTGTGCTGGCCGGATTTCTTCAGCACCGGTGCCGCGCCGCTGCGCGCGGCGCGCAGCGCATTGACGCTCTCGACCAGCATCAGCCCGCCGACGGTGCCGAGCAGCACGACGTAGAGCAGCGAGATGAACAGGTCGAGCTGGCCGAGCCGGCGCAAGAAGCCAAAGACGAAGATGCCGCCGGTCGAGCCGACGATGCCGCCGGCCAAAAGCACACCGCCGAGCTTGAAGTCGAGCGTGCCGCGCTTCACGTGCGACAATGCGCCGGAGAAGGAGGAGGCGATGACCTGGTTGGCGCCGGTGGCGACCGCGATCGCCGGCGGTATGTTGTAGAAGATCAGCAGCGGCGTGATCAGGAAGCCGCCGCCCACTCCGAACATGCCCGAGAGGAAACCCACCGCCGCGCCCATGGCCAGCAGCACGAAGATGTTGACGGAAATTTCCGCGATCGGGAGATAGATGCCCACCCGTCAGTCTCGATCAGTTTGCCCGTCGGCGAATGCAACCGTGGCGGGCATTCGCGCCAAAAGCCTGTCCGTTCTTGCGCCGGCCGGGCGGCGAAGTCAAACCTCGCCGCGTCGCCGAAACAAAAAACAACTCAATCAGTTAACAGGCAAATGTGTGGCAAAGGCGTCGCGGAAACGACGCATCTGACGTTATTTGCGCGCAAGCAGCGCCTTGACCAGCTTTTCGTCGACCGTGCCGGTAGGCTTCAGATCGTTGTCGGTCTGGAAAGCCATGATGGCATCCTTGGTTTTCTGGCCCATCACGCCGTCGTCATTGCCGGCCTCGTAGCCGTTCTTGTTGAGAATGCGCTGGATGTTCTGAACGACCTTCTTCATGTCGACGCTGGCGGTCGTCTGCGGCGTGCCGTCCTGCCACGATTCGGGAATATCGGCCGAATTGGCCGCAGGATCGAGCGGCTTTGCCTTCCACAGCTCCGTCGCGGCGCGTGCGCGTTCGAGCTGCTCGGGCCTGAGCGCCTTGGCGATCTCGTCGCGCTTTGCCGCCGCATCCTTGTCGCCGGTCTTGGCGACGAGCGCGAACCATTTGTAGGACTCTTCGAGATTCTGCTTCATGCCGACGCCCTTCGCCGCCAGGATGCCGAGATTGAACTGGCTGTCCTTGACGCCGAGATCGGCGGCGGCCTGGAACCAGTGCGCGGCCGATTCATTGTCGGTCACGCCGTCCGCCGCCATGGCGAAGAGCACGGCGAGGTTGTGCATGGCGCTGGCGTTGCCCTGCGCGGCGGCGAGCTGGTACCAGGTCTTCGCCTTCTTGACGTCGCGCGCGACGCCGGTGCCCTTCTCGTAGAAGTTGCCGATGCGGTATTCCGCCGGTGCGAAGCCGAGCTCGGCTGATTTCTCGTACCATTTGGCGGCCGCTGCCATGTCTTGCTTGACGCCGCGCGATTCCGCGTAGCGCGAGCCGATCTCGAACAGTGCCTTGGCTTCGCCGCCGGCCGCTGCGTCACGCAAGGCAGCCGGGCCGGCATCGGCTGGAATGTCGATCTTGGCAGTGGCCGCCGCCGTCGAAGCAACCGCTGACGTGACCGTGCCGGTCATGTCCTGGGTCGCGGGCGTGGCGTCCGGAGCGGTGGCCATTGGTTCGGCGTCCGCAGCCGTCGGGCCCGCAGGTGCCGACGCTGTCACGTTCGCCGCCGCCGGATCGGGCGACGTCGTTGAAGCCATTGGCGCAGGAACAGGCTCGGCCGCGGACCCTGAGTCGATCGGCGTTTCGGCATCCGCCGATCTTTCGCCATATGACGGCGTGACGATGGCGGCCTGCGCCGGCATGTCGTCCTCGGCTACCGATTCGGATGGCTCTGCCTGCCGGACAGCGTGGTCTGGTGCGCTATCCCCTGCAGTTTCTGTGTCCGTCTTCGGCTCGTTGACGGTACCGACCGATGCGGTTTCCGCTGGCTGCGTGGCCGCCATCGGCGCAGTGTCGTTGCTGGCAATATCGACCGGGTCGGAGACGAAGGCCTTGCCTAATTGCAGGCCGGCGAGCGCCAGCATGACCGCGGCGGCTGCCATCAGAATCGGCTTGCGTCGCGCCTTGAGCAAGTCGCCGATCCTGAGCGCCTTTACCGGCCCCCTCATCGTCGATTGCCGCTTGAGAGCGTCGGCCTCGGCAGCGGCCGCTTGCGCCGCGCGCCTGGCTGCGGCGATGAAGTCGGATTTCGATGCGTCGGCAGTGCCGGCCCTGCCGGGCGGGCCGCGTTCGTCGCGCACGCGCTTCATGATGGCGTTGAGGTCAGGTGGGCCGGAGCCGGGCTCCAGCGGCCGGTTGGCAACCTTCGGGTCCAGCGGCTCGTCGAGATCGGCAATCGGTATCTCAACATCAGGCGCGGAGCCGGCAAGCGGTGGAACAATCGTCTCCTTCTTGGCCTTGAAGGCGCGCGCCAGACCGCCGAGCATCGACTTCCGGCCGCCGGTCGGCTGGCTTTTTTCCGCCGTGTCCGAGCCAAGCGCCGCCATGGCCGCGGCCGCGGCGGCTTCGGCCGGCGTACGCGTGCCCGGGTCGCTATGGGAACCTGGTTCATCGCTGATCATGGCAGAGACATGGCTGTCGAGGTCGGCCATGTCTTCCGTCAGCGGCAGTGGCTGGTCGATGTCCATGGACGGCGCGTCACGTACGGCCATCTTTGACGATCGCACGCCGCGCCAGCTGTCCGGCTCGGCCGGTTGCGTATTCAGAAGTTCGCTCACAGCGTCGGTCGGCTCGCCGGTTTCCAGCGAGCCCAGCCGGTCGACGATCTTGAGCAGCGTGTCGTGGATGGCTTCGAAGGTCCTCGAATTGCGCTCGTCGGAACGGCGCGTCAGTGCTTCGAGCGTCTTCAGATCCTGGGCGAGGCCAGAGACGGCCGCCGTGTTGGCACTGGAACCCGCCAACGAACGGACGGCGCTCTCGGCTGCCTCGCGCGCCGCGCTGAGGATGGAATCGCGGGTACCAGCCAGCGACTTCTCGATTTCGTTGAGACGGGGGCTGATATCCTCCAATTCCGGCAGTGGCGCGCCGGGTTTCGAAAGGTGCGCCGAAAGGCCCGCGACCTGCGCTTCCAGGCTGCGGATCAGGGCCGGGTCGATGCCGGCGACTTGTGCCGCGGATGAATCCAGCCGGACTGAAATGTCTTCGAGCCGGCTTTCCAGGCCACGGATCGCCGCTTCACCTGCGTGATCGGGAACGCGCGTCTCCAAGCGCTGGGCCAGCGCGCTGAAGCGGGCGTCGAGGGCGTCCATGATGCCGGCCCCGTCGATCTGCGGCATGCGCTGGTCCAGCCTGTCGGCAACTTCGTCCAGCCGGCGCTCGAGATCGCGAAACAGCATGTTGCCCTGTTCGATCGCGTCGCCCTGGCGGCGCTCCATCATGCCGGACAGCACGTCGAAACGCTGTTCCAGCCCCTGGAAGATATAGTCGGCGTCCGGCATGGCAGGCGCCCGGTCGATCTTGTCGGCAATAAGCGCGATCTGCTTGTCGAGACGCTCCATCGCCTGCTCAGGCAAATTGGCCCGGCTGGCAAGATCGTCGACCCGGCTCGACAGCATGTTGAGGCGGTCGATGACCTCGCCGCTGGGGTGGACTTGCGTCACTTCCTCGATCTGTTCGGCAAGTGACGCAATCCGCTTCTCGATACGCTCGAATGCTTCGGGGTCGAATGAATTGGCCTGCGCAGCGACGGTCGAGGCGACGATGGCGCGGGAAATCTCGTCCAGCCGCTCGTCGATCATCGCCAATGTGCTGCTGCCGAGACTGTCCTGCTGGCGGGCGAAATGCTCGACGGCGCCGGCAAGCGTGCGGACCTTTTCTTCGAGCGAGCGCAGCGAAAGCGATTCCGGCAGATTGTTGACGGCATTGCTGATCTGTTCGAGCCGTTCGGTCAGCATCGAAAGACCGGGTGCGTCCGACCGCTGTCGCTGATCGGCATCGACACGATCCTCGAACGCGGTCCAGCGGCGGTCGAACTCGTCCCAGCGGCGGCCGACCGCCTGCACGCTCTCCTCGCGCGCCAACGTGTCGAGCGCGGCCTTGACCTGCTCCAGATCGAGCCGGAGCATGTTGACGCTTCTGTCATCGCTCTTTTCGGCCAGGGACTGGATGGCGCCGGAAAGCCGCTCGAACTCGACGCTGAGTTCGGCGCTGCCTTTGCCTCCCGTCGATTGGCCACCCGGCTCGGTGCTTGCCTGGAAAGCCCGCTCGATGTCGTTGCGCAGCGCTTCGAATTCGCGCTGCAGGCCGGCGGTCATCTGGTGGCGCAGTTCCTCGCGCAGGCCGCGCAATTCGCCGGCGATCTTGCCGACCACGGCGACGCCGTCTTCCTGGCCGCGCACGCGGTCGATGTCGCGGGCGATCGCCTGGTAATTCTGATCGAAGGCAGCCGGCGCCGGGCTTTTCGGCGGCTGCGCGGGGCGCGGATCCTCATAGGGCCGGGCGCTGGCATAGCGCGGCTCCGCGCTCAGCCGGCGCGGATCGGGACGTTCGCTCAAGTCCTCGCGCGTCCGCTCCAGCCGCTGCTCCAGCGTTTCCAGAGAGCGGTTGAGCTGTTCAAGCGTGGTGTACGGCCTGCGCTGCCGGCCGGTGTTGAGTGTATCGAGATAGGACCGCTTGCTGTTCATCGATGCGCCCGTTCAGTTTCACTGCTGGCTTTATGACCAGTTCCCAAAGTCCTGCCGGAAACGAAGACGGCCGCGGCTTTGCTGCGGTGGACTCCGAAACCGTGAAAAATTCGCTACAGGATAACCACGGGTGACCGACATGCGCACAATTCGCCCAACGTGGTAAACAACGCGTTAACCAAGCTTAAGAAGTTGCAACGATGTTGACGAGCGCCTGAAGCGCCGCTGGGCCGTGCGCTGGCGGATGCGGCAAAAAGGTCCTCCCGCACGACGCCCTTGCTTCGTGAGGCGGCTATCGGTATAGAATTGACGTAAACGTAAGGGTGCAGATTGTGCCGTTTGCGATTTTGTTTGTTGAAACCACGAGTGGAAGCACGCCCCCGCTTCGACTCAGGCGACGCACGGTCCAGGACCGCGGCGCCACCAGATGGGGAAAGCCAGTGACCATGAAACTTGTTTCGCCCGGCGAAGCCGCGGCCAATACCAATGACATGTCCGATAAAGCCGGCGAGGATCTTGTCCGCATCGGCGAGATGGCCAAGAAATACGGAGTAACGCTGCGTACGCTGCGTTTCTACGAGGACAAGGGCCTTCTCAATCCGCAGCGCGACGGCTCGACCCGTCTCTACACGCGCCGCGACAAGGCGCGGCTGAAGCTGATCCTGCTAGGCCGCAAGGTCGGGTTCTCGCTGCGCGACGTCAAGCAGATGATGGACCTCTACGACCCCAGCGGTTCCAACACCAAGCAGTTGCGACTGACGCTCGACAAGTCGGAGAAGCAGCTTGCCCGCCTGCAGAAGCAGCGGGCTCTGATCGACGATGCCATCAAGGAGTTGAGCAACTCGATGGCGGCGGTGCGTCAGATGCTGAGCGAACGCTCGGCGCCGCAGGCCAGCGTCGCCGGGTAATTCTTCGCCCGCTTCCGGTGAACGGCCTTCTGGGAGAGAGCCGCGTGGGCCTTGGCTGCGCGGCTTTTCCCTTGTCTTGCGGCTGCGCCGGGATTTTCACTCTGTTCGGACTGGCTACGGCCAGCGCCGTTACGCTATGAGCGAGCGGCGGGGATTAATTTGTCGCATCAAAAAATTGACGTTTACGCAAACGTCAACTTTTGCTATTCCGACCTGAACATTGGTCCGCATGCCCGTCTGGCTTCACATTGGGGATTCGGGGCCAAGGCCGCATGGTGGAGGAAATGCATGCCGATCTACAGGGCGCCGGTCCAGGACACGCTGTTTGTGCTGAAAGAAGTGCTGGGCTACCAGCGCTATTCCAATCTTCCCGGATTTTCCGACGCGACGCCGGACGTGGTCGAGGCCATCCTCGCCGAGGGCGCCAAGCTCGCTGAAAATGTCATGCAGCCGCTGAACCGCGTCGGCGACATGGAAGGCTGCGAGCGCCATGGCGACGGTTCGGTGACGACGCCGAAGGGCTTCAAGGAGGCCTTCGACCAATACCGCGAGGGCGGCTGGTTGGGGCTGGCCGCACCCGTCGAATTTGGCGGCCAGGGTCTGCCTTACGCGGTGCATACCGCTGTTTCCGAATATATGATTTCGGCCAACATGTCGCTGATGATGTACCCCGGCCTGACGCAGGGCGCCATCGCCGCGATCATTACCCATGGCACCGACGAGCAGAAGGCGCTCTGGTTGCCGAAGCTGGTCGAAGGCGTCTGGACCGGCACCATGAACCTGACCGAGCCGCATTGCGGCACCGATCTCGGCCTGCTGCGCACCAGGGCGGTTCCCAACGGCGACGGCACCTACAGGATCTCAGGCCAGAAGATCTTCATATCGGCCGGCGAGCACGACATGGCGGACAACATCGTCCACCTGGTGCTGGCCCGCATCGAGGGCGCGCCGGAAGGCGTGAAGGGCATTTCGCTGTTCATCGTGCCGAAGCTCAAGCTCGATGCATCTGGCAATCCTGGCGAGAAGAATGCCGTCTCCTGCGGCTCGACCGAGGAGAAGATGGGCATCCATGGCAATTCGACCTGCGTCATGAATTATGACGAGGCACAAGGCACGCTGCTTGGCGAGACGAATGGCGGGCTGAAAGCGATGTTCACGATGATGAATGAAGCGAGGCTCGGCGTCGGCCTGCAGGGGCTTTCTGTGTCGGAGGTCGCCTACCAGAACGCTGTGTCCTATGCCAAGGATCGCCTGCAGGGACGCTCGCTGTCTGGGCCGAAGGCGCCGGACAAGAAGGCCGACCCGATCATCGTCCACCCCGATATCCGCCGCAGCCTGATGACCATGAAGGCCTTCAACGAGGCCGGTCGCGCACTGGCACTGTGGACGGCCATCAAGTCCGATATCGCCCACCGTGCCAGTGACGACAAGGACCGCCAGGCTGCCGACGACTACACCGGGCTGATGACGCCGGTGGTCAAGGGCGTGCTCACCGACAAGGGTTTCGACCACGCGGTGATGGCGCAGCAAGTGTTCGGCGGGCACGGCTATATCGAAGAGCACGGCATGAGCCAGTTCGTGCGCGATGCCCGCATCGCCATGATCTACGAGGGCGCCAACGGCATCCAGGCGCTCGACCTCGTCGGCCGCAAGCTGGCCTTGAATGGCGGCCGTGCCGTGCAGGCCTTCTTCAAGGAGGTCGGCGAGTTCTGCGAGGAGAACCGCATTGACGAGAAGATGGCGCCCTTTACCAAGGCGCTGAAGAAGGGCCTCAACGATCTGCAGGCGGCGACGATGTGGCTGATGCAGAACGGCATGGCCAAGCCCGATAACGCCGGCGCCGCCTCGACCGACTACATGCATCTCTTCGGCCTGGTGGCGCTGGGCTATATGTGGGCGCAGATGGCCAAGGCAGCCGGGGCAAAATTGGCGAATGGCGCCAATGGTTCTTCGGCCTTCTACGACAGCAAGCTGGTGACGGCGCGCTTCTTCATGGAGCGGATCATGCCGGAAACGTCGGCGCACCTCGCCCGCATCTCCAGCGGCGCCGATACATTGATGGCACTGCCGGCGGAAGCGTTCTAAGCTCGACGTTCCCTCCCCCTCGAGGGGAGGGTGGCCCGAAGGGCCGGGAGGGGTCCTACGTGCAGTGCGCCGACCTGGTTGGCGCCTTGGGAGGAGAATGATCGCAATGCCGTGGCATATGGCGCAGGTTGTAAAAGATAAGGCCGAGCACTTCATCGGCGACCCCACCCGGCCGCTTCGCGGCCACCCTCCCCTCGAGGGGGAGGGGAGCGTTGGCGCGGGAGGAGTAGCATGACAAATCCTGCCGAAGTGCTTGCTTTGCCCAAACCTGCCTGGGCGGCGGACGAGGTCGGCATGCTCTACGACATGGCGCACCGCTTCATGTCGGAAGAGATCGCGCCGCGCTATGACGAGTTCGAGAAGAACGAGATGGTCGACCGCGAGAGCTGGCTGAAGGCGGGCGCGGCCGGTCTGCTCTGTGCCTCTATGCCGGAGGAATATGGCGGTTCGGGCGGGACGTTCGCGCATGAGAGCGCCATCATCGAGGCGATCGGCCATGTCGGCGTCGACGGTTTCGGCATCGGCCTGCACAATTCGATCGTCGCTCCTTACATCCTCCACTACGGCTCGGAGGAGCAGAAGAAGAAGTGGCTGCCGAAACTGGCGACCGGCGAGCTGATCGGCGCCATCGCCATGACCGAGCCCGGCGCCGGCTCCGACCTGCAAGGCGTCAAAACGCGCGCCGAGAAGGACGGCAACCAGTACAAGGTCAACGGCTCAAAAACCTTCATCACCAACGGCCAGCTCGCCAATTTCATCATAATCGTCACCAAGACCGACCCGGAGAAGGGCGCCAAGGGCACTTCGCTGATCGTCGTCGAGACCGACGAGGTGGAAGGGTTCGAGCGCGGCCGCAACCTCGACAAGATCGGGCTCAAGGCCAACGACACGTCGGAACTGTTCTTCAACGATATGCGCGTGCCGACCTCCAATCTACTCGGCCACGAGGAAGGCCAGGGCTTCGTCCAGTTGATGCAGCAATTGCCGCAGGAGCGGCTGCAGATCGGCACCGGCGCCATCGCCATGGTCGAACGGGCGCTGGCGTTGACCATCGACTACGTCAAGGAGCGCAAGGCCTTCGGCAAGGCGATTATCGATTTCCAGAACACCCAGTTCAAGCTGGCCGAATTGAAGACCGAGGCGACCATCGGCCGGGTCTTCTACAATGACTGCGTCGCCCGCCATATCAATGGAGGCCTCGACCCGGTGACGGCCTCGATGGCCAAATACTGGCTGTCAGACCTGCAGGGAAAAGTCGTCGATGAATGCCTTCAATTGCATGGCGGCTATGGCTACATGAATGAGTATCCGATCGCCCGCATGTTCCGCGACGCCCGCGTCCAGCGCATCTACGGCGGCACCAACGAGATCATGAAATTGCTGATCGGGCGCTCTCTCTGAGAGACTTTCAGCAAACCAAGGAGCAGGAAAATGGCCGAAGCTTATGTCTATGACGCCGTGCGCACGCCGCGCGGCAGGGGCAAGAAGGATGGCTCGCTGCACGAGGTGCCGGCGGTACGGCTCGGCGCCAAGGTGCTTGCGGCGATCCGTGACCGCAATGGGCTGGACACCGGCGCCGTCGACGACATCATCTTCGGCTGCGTCGATCCGGTCGGCGAGGCGGGTTCTGTCATTCCGCGCGCCGCCGCCTTCGAGGCCGGTTACGACACGAAAGCGCCCGGCATGCAGATCTCGCGTTTCTGCGCCTCTGGCCTGGACGCCATCAATTTCGGCGCCGCCAAGATCGCGCAGGGCGCCGACGAGATCGTCATCGCCGGCGGCGTCGAATCGATGTCGCGCGTCGGCATGGGCGCGTCCGGCGGCGCCTGGTTCATGGACCCCTCGGTCGGCCTGCCGGGCTGGTTTGTGCCGCAAGGCATCTCGGCCGATCTGATCGCCACGAAATACGGCTTTTCGCGCGACGACGTCGACGCCTATGCGGTCGAAAGCCAGAAGCGCGCCGCCAAAGCCTGGGGCGAAGGCCGCTTCAAGAATTCGGTGATCTCGATCAAGGACCAGAACGGCCTGACCATCCTCGACCACGATGAGCATATGCGGCCTTCGACCGATATGCAGTCGCTGGCGGCCCTCAACCCGTCTTTCGTCATGCCCGGCGAAATGGGCGGCTTCGATGCCGTCGCGGTGCAGAAGCACCCCGAGGTGGAGGAGGTCAATCACGTCCATCACGCCGGCAATTCGTCCGGCATCGTCGACGGCGCGGCGGCCGTTCTGCTCGGCTCGAAGAAGGCTGGAAAGTCGCTCGATCTGAAGCCGCGCGCTCGCATCCGTGCATTCGCCAATATCGGTTCGGAGCCGGTGCTGATGCTGACCGGTCCGGTCGACGTGACCGAGAAGCTGCTGAAGCGCGCCAGGATGAAGCTGTCGGACATCGATCTGTTCGAGCTCAACGAGGCGTTCGCCTCGGTGGTGCTGCGCTACATGCAGGCTTTCGACATTTCGCACGACAGGATCAACGTCAATGGCGGCGCCATCGCAATGGGCCATCCGCTCGGCGCAACCGGTGCGATGATCTTCGGAACGGTGCTGGACGAACTGGAGCGCCGCGACCTGAACACCGCGCTGGTGACGCTCTGCATCGGCGCCGGCATGGGCACCGCAACGATCATCGAACGTGTCTGACGGGAGAGAGACCGATGAGCTACACCAATTTCACCCTCGACATCGACGCCGATGGCATCGCGCTGGTCACCTGGGACATGCCCGACCGCTCGATGAACGTCTTCACCGAAGAGGCGATGCTGGAACTGAACGCCATCGTCGACAAGGTGGCGAGCGACGCGGCGATAAAGGGGGCGGTGATCACCTCCGGCAAGGACACGTTCTCCGGCGGTGCCGACATCACCATGCTGCAGAAGATGCTGTCGAAGTTCGCAGCCGATAAAGCCAAGGACCTGGACAAGGCGACCAAGGCATTGTTCGACAATGCCGGCTACATGACCGGCCTGTTCCGCAAGCTGGAGACCTCAGGCAAGCCGTGGGTATCGGCGATCAACGGCACCTGCATGGGCGGTGCGTTCGAGCTGTCGCTCGCTTGCCATGGCCGTGTCGCGGCCGATTCCGACAAGGTCAAGATGGCGCTCCCCGAAGTGAAGATCGGCATCTTCCCGGGTGCCGGCGGCACCCAGCGCGTGCCGCGGCTGACCGACCAGCAGCAGGCGCTGCAGATGCTGACTTCCGGCCAGACGCTGTCGCCGCAGAAGGCCAAGTCGATGGGCCTGATCCATGAGATTGCCGAACCGACGAAACTGGTCGAAACCGCCAAAGCCATGATCAAAAATGGCTTGAAGCCAGTGGCGCCGTGGGACGAGAAGGGCTTCAAGCTGCCCGGCGGCCCGGTCTATTCGGTGGCCGGCGCCAATCTGTGGCCACCGGCAATCGCCATCCTGCGTCGCGAGACCTATGGCAACTATCCCGCTGCCGCGGCCATCCTGAAATGCGTCTATGAAGGCCTGCTGGTGCCGTTCGACACCGGCTTGCGCATCGAGCAGCGTTATTTCACCGAGATCATGCAGACCAGGGAAGCGGCGGCGATGATCCGCTCGCTGTTCGTGTCGCTGCAGGAACTGAACAAGGGCGCGCGTCGTCCGGCCGGCGTGCCGGAAACCAAGTTCAAGAAGATCGGTGTGCTCGGCGCCGGTTTCATGGGCGCCGGCATCGCCTATGTCACGGCCAAGGTCGGCATTCCGGTGGTGCTGCTCGACCGCGACATGGACGCTGCCGCCAAGGGCAAGGCGCATTCGGACAGCCTGATCTCGGATCAGGTCAGGAAGGGCCGCGCCAAGCCGGAGGACAAGGACAGGCTGCTGTCGCTGATCACGCCGACGGCGGACTATGCCGACCTCGCAGGCTGCGACCTAGTGGTCGAGGCGGTGTTCGAGGATTCGGGCGTCAAGAAGGACGCCACCGAAAAGGCGGAGGCCGTGCTGAAGCCGGCGGCGGTCTTTGCGTCGAACACGTCCACCATCCCGATCACGTCGCTGGCGAAGAATTCGGCGCGGCCGAAGAATTTCATCGGCATCCATTTCTTCTCGCCGGTCGACAAGATGATGCTGGTCGAAATCATTTTGGGCAAGAAGACAGGCGACAAGGCGCTGGCCACCGCGATCGACTTCGTTCGCGCTATCAAGAAGACGCCGATCGTCGTCAACGACACGCGCGGCTTCTACGTCAACCGCTGCGTGCTGCGCTATATGTCGGAAGCCTACAAGATGCTCATCGAGGGCGTTCCGGCGCCGATGATCGAGAATGCCGCGAAGGCCGCCGGCATGCCGGTTGGCCCCTTGGCGCTGACGGACGAAACGGCGATCGACCTCGCGCAGAAGATCATGAAGCAGACCATGCGCGATCTCGGCGACAAGGCTGTCGACCCGAAGCAGATGACGCTGATCAACACGCTGGTCGACACGCATGGCCGCTTCGGCCGCAAGAACGGCAAGGGTTTTTACGACTATCCGCAAAAGCCTGCCAAGAAGAAGCTGTGGCCGGGCCTGAAGGATCTCTATCGGCAGTTGCCGCCTGAAGAGGTCGACTATGAGGAACTGAAGCAGCGGCTCCTGGTCACCATCGCGTTGGAGGCGGCCCGGGTGATGGAGGAGGGCATCGTCACCGATCCGCGCGAGGCCGATGTCGGCTCGATTCTCGCCTTCGGCTTCGCGCCCTTTACCGGCGGCGTGCTGTCCTACATCGACGGCATCGGCGCAAAAAAATTCGTCAAGATCGCCAAGGGTCTTCAGAAGAAGTACGGCGGCGAGTTCAAAGCGCCGAAGCTCCTGCTCGACATGGCAGAGAAGGGCGAGACTTTCTACGAACGCTTCGATCCCTATGCCAGGAGCGAGGCCAAGAAGGCGGCGTGACGCCGCCTTCGGTGGTGGACAAAATCACGGCCACCGGTTAGAACGGAGAAGGTATTTTTTCCTGTTCGGAAGGGGAGCAAAAGTGCTCTCGCATGACCGCGTGTGGGCCGCCATCGATGCTCTCGCCGAGCGCTATTCGCTCTCGGCGTCGGGGCTGGCGAAACGCGCGGGCCTCGATTCGACGGCCTTCAACAAATCGAAGCGGCTGTCCTCGGACGGGCGGCCGCGCTGGCCGTCGACCGAGTCGCTGGCCAAGATCATCGAGGCGACCGGCGCTTCGCTCGACGAATTCACCGGACTGGTCGAAGGCCGGGGCAAGGCCGTTCCCGGATCTCTGCCGGCACAGACGGCTTCGGTGCCGCTGCTCGGCTTCGCCCAGGCCGGCGCCGGCGGCTTTTTCGACGATGCCGGCTTTCCCGTGGGCCAGGGCTGGGACCTGATCGAGCTTCCGGCACGGGCGACCGAAACCTCCTATGCGCTGCAGGTCCAGGGCGATTCCATGCTGCCGCTCTACCGCAACGGTGACGTGCTGATCGTCGAGCCGGGCGCCGCCACCCGCAAGGGCGATCGCGTCGTCGTCAAGACCAATGCCGGCGAGGTAATGGCCAAGGTGCTGGACCGTCAGACGGCGAAGTCGATCATGCTGGTCTCGCTCAATCCCGATCACCCGGATCGCGACATCCCGATGCGCGATGTCGAATGGGTGGCGCGGATTGTCTGGGCAAGCCAGTAGGGGCCGCCGGTGCGTCCGCTTCATGCCGCCGCCGCGGTGTTGACGATCCTGGCAATGGGGGCTGCGATTGCCGCCGGTGGCCGCGCCGTGCTGCAGGACGAAAATGGGCGCGTCGCGGCCCGGGCGCAGGCCGGCATCGCGGCGCAATCCCGAGCGCCTGCTACATCAGCAAATCCGCGACCCAAGGCGGCGAGCCCAGAGGCGCATTCCAGGGCCATCGATCCCGAAGTCGTCGCCCCGCCGCAGCTTCAGCCGCAAGAGCTTGAACGGGTCGAGCCGCGCGCGCCGCTGAGTGAGCTGGCGCTGGCCGGACCGCCCAAGCCGCCCAAAACGAAAATGCCCGACGACTGGAACGGGACAAAACTGTTCCAGCCGGTTGCATCGGCCGCCGGTGTGATCGAGGCCAAGGGCTACTCCGTCGCGATTTCCGGCGTCGACATCGTCAGGCAGGACGAAACTTGCACCGACGGCGGCAAGTCGTGGACGTGTGGCACCCGCGCGCGAACGGCGTTCCGTGCCTTCCTGCGCGGTCGGGCGGTGGTCTGCACGGTGCCACCCGAGGGCGGCCGCGACCTGATCACCGCCGAATGCCGCGTCGGCAACCAGGATGTCGGCCAGTGGCTGATCGAAAACGGCTGGGCGCGCGCCGCCAAGGGTAGCCCTTATGTCGAGGCCGGCGAGAAGGCCCGCACTGCGAGGAAGGGCATTTTCGGGCCGGCGCCCAGTCTCTCCGGCCTGCCTCCGGCGCCAGCCCCTTTTGCGGCCACAGCCCAGCCGACGCAGCCGATTCTCGATCCGTCGGCGACGGCTACGCCGCCAACCGATTCGTCGGCTACGCCGCCAACTGACCGGCCAGCGCCTTCTGAATGAGCGCGCGGGTTTCTGCGATGCCGTAGAGCGCGGCGAAGGAACCGAAGCGCGGGCCGCGCTCCTGTCCGATCAAAACCTGGTAGATCATCTGGAAGAAGGCGACGGAGACGCCCGGCCCGCCTTCCGGGCTCTGCTTCGAGTGGTCCTGATAGCGTTCGATCTTGCGCGCGACGTTGAGCGCGGTATTCTGGATCGCCTCGCCATCGGCACCCGACGGCAATGCGGCGAGCGCTTCGGACAGTTTCGTCAGCGCCTCGCGCTCGACCGCATCGGCGGCCCGGTACACCTTGGCCGGCTTCACGAAATCGTCGAAATAGCGGATCGCATATTCTGCCAGCCGGTCGAGCTCGGGATGGGTCTTCGGCGTCACGCCTGACGTGTGGCGCAAAATGAACCCCCACAGCACGTCCTTGTTCTGGGCGTTCGAGGCGCTGACCAGATTGAGCAGCAGCGCGAACGACACCGGCAGGTCGACGACAGGCGGGTTGCCGTCATGCATGTGCCAGACGGGATTTCCCAGCCGCTCCTTCCACTCCTGCCGGCGATAGGCGGACAGAAAGGCGTAATACTCGTCTACCGCCTTCGGAATGACGTCGAAATAGAGCTTCTTGGCCTGCCGCGGCCGCTGGTACATATAGAGCTCGAGGCTTTCGGTCGGCGCGTAGGTCAGCCACTCGTCGATGGTCAGTCCGTTGCCCTTCGACTTCGAAATCTTCTGGCCGTTCTCGTCCAGGAACAGCTCATAGACGAAATGCTCGGGAGCGCGCCCGCCCAGGATATTGCAGATACGGTCGTAGATCACCGCATTCGTCTGGTGGTCTTTGCCGAACATTTCGAAATCGACGCCGAGCGCGGCCCAGCGCATGCCGAAATCCGGCTTCCACTGCAGCTTCACCCTGCCGCCGGTTATGGGCAGCGTGGTTTCGGTGCCGTCATCGTCGAAGGTGATAGTCCCGGCCTTGGCGTCGACATGCTTCATGGGGACGTAAAGCACGCGGCCGCTTTTGGGGGAAATCGGCAAGAACGGACTGTAGGTCGCCTGACGCTCCTCTCCGAGCGTCGGCAGCATCACGTCCATGATTTTGTCGAAACGTTCGGCAGCGCGCAGCAGAACGTCGTCGAAACGGCCAGCCTTGTAGTATTCCGTCGCGCTGGCGAACTCGTAGTCGAAGCCGAACGTGTCCAGGAAACGGCAAAGCATTGCGTTGTTGTGGTCTGCGAAGCTCGCATAGTCGCCGCCAAAAGGATTGGGAACGGACGAGAGCGGCTTGTGCAGGTGCGGCTCGAGTGCGGCGCGATCGGGGACGCTGTCCGGAATCTTGCGCATGCCGTCCATGTCGTCGGAAAAGCACAAGATCTTGGTCTTGACGGTGTCCCGGGTGAGGACGCGGAAGGCGTGGCGCACCATCGAGGTGCGTGCGACCTCGCCGAAAGTACCGATGTGCGGCAGCCCCGACGGACCGTAGCCGGTCTCAAACAGGACAGTCTCGGGAAAGTCAGCCCCTTTGTAGCGCTCGACGATCTTCCTGGCTTCCTCGAACGGCCACGCCTTGCTTTCGGCCGCTGCCGCAAGCACCTCGGGATTGAGATCGATGATGTTTGATCCCGCCATGTCACTGTTTTCCAAATTATTCGCCGGCATCGTCGCAAGAAGGGGCCGGATGATTTTTTCAACCGGTCTCTAGGCGTGCCTGCCGTGGGCGTCAACGATCGCGGCGCTTTTTCCTTGCGACCTCGGTGCCGCGTTCCTAACTTCGGAGCCCGTTTGAGGAGTTGTTAAATGCCATTGCCGCCGCACGAAGCCCTGATCCATCTGATGGTAATAACCTCCGCGTCCGATCGCGACATGACCGATGTCGAATTGGCGCGGATCGGCGACGTCGTCCGCTCATGGCCGGTGTTCGAGGACTTCGACCACAACCGGCTGGTCGGCGTCGCCCAGGACTGCCAGAAGTTGCTGCACGAAAAGGACGGGTTGGAAGGCGTTTTGGCGCACGTCGCTGAAGCACTGCCCGAGCGCCTGCTTGACACCGCCTATGCCGCAGCCTTCGAGGTCGCGGCCGTCGACCTCGAAATGCGCCTGGAGGAGGTGAGGGTGCTGCAGCTTATCCGTCGCCAGCTCGATCTCGACACGCTCACCGTCGCCGCCATCGCCCGTGCTGCCAAGGCTCGCCTGCGCACGCTGACCTAGAGCGCTGTTCTCAAATGAAACGCCTCAACTATCAGGAAGGAACGTGGTTCCTGCCCTTGTTCCCCTGAGAAGCGGTGGCTATGCCGTAGGCCTCGTGCCCCAGTTTGTCAGACGGGACGAGCTTTCGAAGCGCAGTTGGCTAGTCACGTACTCTGATTTTGACCCCAGTGTGGTCGAGAAGGAGGAGCCTTTTCGATCCGATCAGGTGCTGGAGCGTGATGCCCTGTATGGATACGGAGCGGTAGAACTCTTACTCACAAAAGTGATCGAAACTCGCTGAACATTCCTCGTTTGAAGTGATCAGAAAAAACTGACGGGAAATAGCGCAGATAAAATTCGGCGAAGATGCCCTTCACCGAAATCTCCTGCAGTGCGAAGTCCAACGCTGCGGTCAGCGCTGGATCGTTGGCCCTGGTGGCGATGGCCATACCCGATCCCAGATATTCGGGCGCCAGGCGCTTTTCGAACGCGTCGCCAGCTCGATTTCATCTTTCTGTAGCGTTGCGACTTCCTCTACTATCCCGACTGGGTCCTCCGGCAGGGAGGCAAGCGGGGCAAGCTTCTCATGGACTGTTCGCAGAGTTGTCAGGCGCGGTAGGCAGCGAGCAGACGTTGAATCTCGTCGATACGCGACTGATGCGCCGCGGCCGGACAGTCCGGCTATTTGCGAACGATGCCGCGCAATCGACGCTGCGCCGCCGTCTCTTTAATCACGCCAGCAATCTTGCGGACAAATGCCGGACTGAACGCGCCGATCGGCGTCGTCGTCACCAGATCATAGGCTTTATCGACCTGCACCCGGTTATATTCGTCCAGGATCAGCCATGACGGATAGTCGAGGCCGCCGCGGCGGCATTCGATTTCGCTGATGGCGAGATGCGGGCGCGACCGGTCGGGTTTTTGCGAAGTCAGCGGAAAGAGAAACAAGGCTGCTGGCGTTGCTGGCGTCCGAACAACGATGCAAACCGGCCTCGCCTTGCGTCCAGATTCCTCGCCAGCGTCTGCTTCCCGCGCCCAAAGGTAATAATATCGGAGCAGATCGCCGGCTTTAAGCATCGGGCGTGTCGCCGGAAATTATTGCATCCAGTCCAGTCATGAGTTCATTGTGGACTTCATCCGGTGCGTCCTCGAGTGTATAGGCGACCGAATGCGGCTGGCCGACGAGCTGGTGGTACTGAGCAGCGGACAGGATGACGAGCTTTTCCTTTCCGCGCTTGGTCAGGGCCACCGGCTCGATCAAAGCCGTTTCGAGGATTTCGCCTGACACGCGATTCATGTCCGAGAATGTGAATTGCTTCATCGTCGTACTTCCTTTTGAAGCACCTATAGTAGGTAATTCACGTAAGAATAGCAAGAATGGTGGCGCGCGAGCGCCACCACGGCGTGTCGTATACGGTGACATGGCGGCGGGCAGGACGCCCGAAAGGGGCCGCACTCATGCGGTACCTTCGGCGCTGATCGCCTTCATCACCCGTTCGGCGCCCATCTCGCCGCCTCGCTCAACTGCCGCTGCCAAGCGCCTTGCGACGGCGACCAGCGGGAGCCATTGGCCTAGAGCGCCCGCCAAGTCGCCTCGTCGGCGTTGCCGGGAAAGATCATCTGAATGCGCGCTATGTTCGCATTTTCCTTGATATCGACGGCTCCGGCCTGTGTCTCGACCTCTTGGCTTTGCGTTCCACGCTTATGCATCCGAGACAGAGATTTCAGACGCCCTTGCAGGCGACGGATTTCTGTATGGTTGCCCGCCGTGTCGAATCTGCGTTTCCATTGCCAGTCGGCCGGCACGACTCCGCCTGCCGCCACTACTGCCGAAAGGCGGGTCCGGGCGACGATCACCGCAATCATGGCTGCGTCGGCGCCGTCTTTCTCCATGCGCGGGAAATGGAGTTCGCGGCCTCCATTTTGCCGATCGACAAGGCCAAGTCCTCGATCTTCGCCATGATCCGTTGCAACGCTGATGGATCGCCCAAGCGGATCGGCTCGTCATCTGCGCGGGGACAACTCGTCAAGTTCGCCGTTCGCGCGGATTAGAAAAAGCTGACCGGGCCGGATCAGAAAAAGCTGACCGGGCCGGATCAGAAGAAGCTGACCGGGCCGGATCAGAAGAAGCTGACCGGGCCGGATCAGAAGAAGCTGACCGGGAAATAGCGCAGATAGAATTCGGCGAAGATGCCCTTCACCGAAATCTCCTGCAGTGCGTAGTCGAACGCTGCGGCCAGCGCTGGATCGTTGGCCCTGGTGGCGATGGCCATGCCCGACCCCAGATATTCGGGCGCCAGATAGGGACCGCCGGCAAAGCGGCAGCAGGCTGCGGCATTCGAACTGCCCAGCCAGAAGGCGAAGCGCATGCCATCGCCGAAGCCGGCGTCGACCTTGCCGGCCTTGAGACCATCGTAGAGCGCTTCCAGCTGCGCGAAAGGAACGACCTGGACTGTGCCGAAATAATCGCGCAGCATCCGCTCATGCGCGGAGCCTGCGACCACGCCGACGCGCTTGCCACGCAGTCTGTCGAAGATAGGCTCCGTGAGCGCCTTTGCCTTCGGCATGATGAAGCGCGCCGGAAACTGCAGGTAGGAACGCGAGAAGGCATATTTCGACCGCGACTCCGGCGTGGCGGCAATGCCGGCAATGATCGCTTCCCCTTCGCCCTTCTGCAGTGCCCCTTCGAGCTCGGCCCAAGGCAGCGCCTGGATCTGGCATTTTTCGGCGATGCCGAGCTCGGCGCAGATCGCGCGCGCCAGATCGACATGGAAGCCGGACAAGCGGCCCGCTCCGTCGAGGAAGTTGAACGGCGGGAAATCGGTGGTGGTCAGGAATCTCAGACGCGGCAGCGCGGACAGGTCAGGCTTCGGCAGCCGCTCCTTGGCATCCCACAACACCGGCACTTGCGGCTCCGCGGCACGCGCTCCCGTGAGCCACGCTGCCCCCGTCATTGCCAGCATCAAGACGATGGTCATCCACCGAATCGTCACGATCGAGCTCCGCCCTGTCCTGTCCAATGTGGCTTTTGGTACGAAAATGCCACAGGCACAACGGTTTTTGATTTCATCACGCCGATTTAGGGCTATGCTTCAGCGAGCTTGCAAACATGCGTGGCGGTCGGCTGGAGGGTAGCCGCAAGCCGCTGCAAACTGAGGGGAGCAGGTTTGTAATCCGGGGTCGAGGGCAAAGTGCGGGTCACTGGGCCGTTGATCTCAACGCGGGAAGGCAACATGGGGTAGATGTTGCAATGGGCCACTTCGATCGCACACTAGAATTCATAGATCAGCTGCAGCACGCCGATACGGCGGCCGCGGTCTGCGAAAAACTGCTTGGCATAACCTCGGAGTTCGGCTTGACGGCGCTGATGGCCGGAACGGTTCCGCAGCCGGGCACGCCAAGAGGCCAGCAAAAGGACCATGTGCTGCTTTGCGAGTGGCCGGGAGAATGGCTGGAGCGCTATGTGGCGCGCAACTATGTCGACCATGACCCCGTTGTCAGCCACATGAAGCAGCTGCAGGCGCCGTTCCAGTGGCGGGAAGCGTCCCAGAGCATCCGCATCGACAAGAGCAGCGGCGAAGTGATGGGCGACGCCGGCGAATTCAAGCTGCGCGACGGATTGGCCTTTCCGCTGATCACGCTCGATGGCCAGATCGTCATGGTGTCGCTGGGCGGCGAGGCCGTCGAATTGTCGGGCGCCGATTTTGGGCTGGTGTCGCTGGTGGCGACCTATGCGATTGGCCGCGCCATGCAGATCCACACGATGGCGGCCAAGACCGTCGACCACCACGTCGAACTGACGCCGCGTGAGCGCGAATGCATGCAATGGGCCGCCGTCGGCAAGTCCGAATGGGAGATTTCACAGATTCTCGGCATTTCGGAACACACATCAGAGAAACACCTTCTTAACGCCAAAAGCAAACTCGGTGCCGTCAACCGGGTGCAGGCGGTCGCGGAAGCGATAAGGCGCGGCTATATTAGCTAGCTCGGCCGTGCCGGCCTAGAAATTCTTGCCTACGTGATCGCGTAATTTCCTCGGGACAGCCCGGCCGTATCTTCCTATTGAACCTAGGAGACGGCAGATGCTTTTTTCCCTTACAACACAGGAACTTATGGAACGTCCCGACCTTTGGGAGGCCGTTCATCGCTTACGCTACAAGATTTTCGTCGAGGAGATGGGGTGGACCGATCTGCAGCGCCCCGACGGCCTTGAGATCGATCAGTTCGACCATGACGAGGCGGTGCATCAGCTCGTCATCCGCAATGGCGAGCTCGCCGGTTATCAGCGGATGTTGCCGACAACGCGTGCGCATCTTCTGACCGAGGTGCTGGCGGACCTCTTTGAAGGCACGCCGCCATCCGGGCCGAACGTGTGGGAACTGACCCGCTATGCGGTGGCGCCGGGCTTTCGTGACGGCAAGCGCGGCGTCTCGACGGTCGGCACCGAGCTCATTGCCGGCTTCGTCGAGTGGGGGCTGAAGCGGAACGTCAACCAGGTGATCATCGAATTCGAACCGATGTGGGTCCTGCGGGCGCTGCAGTTGCACTTCCTGGCGAAACCGCTTGGCTACCAGCGCACCTATGGCAACCAGCAAGTCGTCGCCACGCTGCTCACCTTCAACGAGCACACGCTTGAGGTGGTGCGGTCGCGTCGCAGTCATTTCGCGCCGGTCCTGGCCAGGGGATATCCCGACAGGCTCGGAATGAGGCAGGCCTCGTGAGAATTGGAGACAGCCATGAACATCCATCCGCAAACAGAGTTCCGCAACCATTCGTTGATCGTCACGGTGTCGTCGGATGACGGCCGGCCGGTGCTGGACGGGCGAGCCTATGAAAGCCTGGCCAGGATCTTCCACGAAGCTGCAATCGACGATGATGTGCGCGTCGTGGTGCTGCGCGGCCTCGCCGGCTGCTTCTGCCTCGGCGGCGATTTCTCCGAGTTCCTCGACGCCACCAAGCATCAACGGTTGATCGCTGCCGTCACCGACATGTTCCGCACGTTGGCGACGTTCCCCAAACCGGTCCTTGCCTGTGTCGATGGCGACGCCGTCGGTGTCGGCTGCACCATCCTGTTTCATTGCGACATGGTGATCGCATCTGACGAAAGCACGTTCCGGGTGCCGTTCGTCGATTTCGGCCTCGTGCCGGACGCGGCGACCAGCATCCTGGCGCCACAGAAACTCGGTTATGCCGGCGCTTTCCGCTTCTTCTGCCTGGGCGACACGCTCAGTGCCGCGGACGCCAGGATGCTGGGCCTGGTCACGGAGATCGTGGTCGGCGACGTCGAGGAAGCCGCACTTGGCAGAGCCAGGCAACTCGCCAAAAAGCCGGTTGCCGCACTGCTGCAGACGCGCGACCTGCTCAAGGGCGACACAGGCGCGCTCTGCGATCGCATCGACCAGGAGATTTCGCTATTTCAGCAGGCTTTGCAGGACGATACCACACTGCGGCGGCTGCAGCGGATTGCCCGGCTGGCGGCATGAGACGTCATTCGGCAGAATGACGGGAACACCCGGAATCGTGCCGCGTGCCCTTGGGGGCGCGCGGCAGCGCTTCAGGCCTGTCTTCCCAGGAACGAAGGCCCTTCCCCGATGATCTTCTTGTCTTCCTTGCCGATGGCGTCGAGATCGCGGCCGTCATAGGGAAGCGACAACAGGATGCGCCGGATGATGGCAAGTCGCGCTCGCCGCTTGTCGTTGGCCTGTATGATGATCCAGGGCGCGAATTCCTTATGGGTGCGTTCGAACATGAGATCGCGCGCCTTGGTGTAATCGTCCCATTTGGCGATGCCGGCAATATCGATCGGCGAGAATTTCCAGTTCTTCAAAGGACTCCAGCGGCGATCGTGAAACCGCTCGAGCTGTGTTTCCCGACCGATGTTCAGCCAGAATTTGAAGAAATGGATGCCCTCGTTGCAGATCATCCGTTCAAAATACGGCGTCTCGTCCAGGAATTTCTGATGCTGCTCCGGCGTGCAGAAGCCCATGACCGGCTCGACGCCGGCGCGATTGTACCAGGAGCGGTCGAAGGTGACGAACTCGCCGGATGTCGGAAAGTGCGCGACATAACGCTGGAAATACCATTGCCCGAGTTCGGTTGGGCTAGGCTTGGTCAGCGCCACGTTGCGCGCTGTCCTGGGGTTCATGTACTGGCGCAGCGCGAAGATCGTGCCGCCTTTGCCGGCGGCATCGCGTCCTTCGAACAGCGACATCACCCGCTTGCCTGTCGATTGCAGCCATGCCTGCGCCTTGACCAGCTCGATCTGCAGCCGCTCGAGCGTCTCGTCATACTCGTCGCTTTTCATTTTCTTGTCGTAGGGGTAGCCGCCGGCGGTCAGCTTGTTGTCCTCGATCCAGTCAGGAAGCTTGGCATCCTCGATGTCGAACTCGAACTCCTTGCCGCCGATCCGGATCTGTTGCGGACCTGGAACAGGCGCGGCGGCATCTTCCTTGGGGTTTTTCATCGAGACGAACCTTTCCAGCTTCCGGACTCATGCTATTGGGAGCCTTACTGCATCGGCCCGAAAATCGGAATCGATTTTCGAAAGGAACGATGCAGCAGATTAGTGATAGCGCCGGTCAGCGGGAAGTTTCCAACCGGCCGGTCGGGGTGGGGACGGAGGCACAGTGCGCGCGAATGGCTGACAGTAGCTGACAATGGCTGATATGGGCGGCGCAGAACAGCGAACCACGGCGCAAGTCGTCGCCACCCGGTTGTGGAACAGCCGCTGGCTGCTAGCGACCGGCATCGTCGCGATCTTGACGGTCTATGGTTTCGCAAACATGTCCTTCTATGTGGTGCTGCTGGCATGTGCTGTGCTGCTGCTCGCCGCCGCGATGCTGCCGGCAGGCGTAGCGCGCCAGTCCGCGGAGGATGCCGCGGCGATCGAGGCAGGCGGGCTGCAACAGCTGTCGGGAGAATATCTGGCGGCTGCCGTTGCCGATCCGCTGATCATCTTCGATCGCGCCGCGACGATTGTCCATGCCAACGCCGCCGCCTTCGCCGCCTTCGGCGGCATTGCACCGGGCATGTCGCTGTCGCTGAAATTCCGCGCGCCCGAGATGCAGGCCTTGCTGGACAGTATCCTGTCGGGCGCCGCCGCTGCGGACGTCGTCGAATATACCGAAAAGCTGCCGGTCGAACGGGCCTATCGCGTGAGTGCATCTTCGGTCGGCCACGGCACCGACCTCTATGTGCTGGTCTTCAAGGACCAGAGCGAGGCGCGCCGCATCGACCGGATGCGGGCCGACTTCATCGCCAATGCCAGCCATGAGCTGCGAACTCCGCTCGCCTCGATCTCCGGTTTCATCGAGACGCTGCGCGGCCCGGCCCGCAACGACCCGGCGGCGCGCGAGCAGTTCCTGCAGATCATGCACAACCAGACCGGCCGCATGGCGCGCCTGATCGACGACCTGCTGTCGCTTTCGCGGCTGGAGATGAAACCCTATCTGAAGCCGGGAACCAAGGTCGATCTCCGCCAGACCCTCGACAGCGTCATCGATTCGCTGGGTCCGCTTGCCCGGGAAAACGGCGTTGCCATCGAGCGGGATTTCGCGAAAGGACCACTCAATGTGCCGGGGGATCGCGATGAACTTTTCCAGGTTTTCGAAAATCTGCTGGAAAACGCCTGCAAATACGGACAGTCGGGTGGACGTGTCGTGGTGACGATTGCCCACAGCGATGACGGTCCCGAACCGGGCATCGACGTCACCATCCGGGACTTCGGCCCCGGCATTCCCGAGGAGCACATCCCGCGCATCACCGAACGATTCTACCGCGTCGATGTCGAAAACAGCCGGACCCAGAAGGGCACCGGCCTTGGCCTGTCCATCGTCAAGCATATCCTGACGCGCCACAACGCCAGGCTGTCGATCAAGTCGGAGGTCGGCAACGGCGCAGCTTTCACGGTGCATTTGCCGGCGCACTGACACCTCACTATCTAAGCACGGGACGGCCCGAGTACCGGAAGACTTTAGGACCACCGGATGCGTGGATACAGGACTTTAGAGCCTCCTCTGTGGCCTAGTGGATGCACGTCGCCCTAACGCTTTCTTTTTTCTGTCATCCGGCTAGCGTATCAGCGGGGATTCGAGGAACGACTCGGACCAGAAGACCCGGGAAGGCATTCCATGCAGTCCGTGCACATCGTCAGCGCCTATGACGAGGAGCTGAAATATCTGTCGAAGCGCATTGCCGCGATGGGCGGGCATGCCGAACGCATGGTCGAACAGGCGATTGCGGCCCTGGTCAACGCCGACCCTGGCCTTGCCCAGAAGGTCATCCGCGACGATGCCGTTCTGGACCAGGGGCAGCGCGAGATCGACGACAAGGCGATCATCATCATCGCCAAGCGCCAGCCGATGGCGACGGATTTGCGCGAGATCGTCGGCGCGATCCGCATCTCGGCGGATCTCGAGCGGGTCGGCGACCTCGGCAAGAATGTCGCCAAGCGCGTGGTTGCCGTCATAGAAGGGCGCCAGCCGACCAGCCTGTTCCGCGGCATCGCGGCCTTAGCCGACCTGGCGTTGACGCAGCTCAAGGAAGTGCTCGACGTCTACGCGTCGCGCTCGGTGGAAAAGATCGGCTTCGTGCGTGACCGCGACGATCAGATCGACGCCGTGTACACCTCGCTGTTTCGCGAGTTGCTGACCTACATGATGGAAGATCCGCGCAACATCACGCCCTGCACGCACCTGCTGTTCTGCGCCAAGAACATCGAGCGGATCGGCGACCACGCCACTAATATCGCCGAGACGATCTACTACATCGTCACCGGCGACCAGATGCCGGCCGAGCGGCCGAAGGGCGACAAGACAGACAAGATTGTGCTTCCCGCAACGCTACCGGCGAAGTGAACGGCTGCCTCTCGAACCCATTGCTGATTTAGGCTAAGCTTTACCGAACGTTCCTGATCCTGACCCGAGGCCATGCCTCCAGGAGGTAGCGATGGAAACCGTTCGGAACCTGACGCCGGCCCCGCCGACATCGGCCATCGTCGCTTCCAGCGTCTATACCGCCGGCCGGCGTGTCGCCGACATTCCGATCGAGGAAGCCGGCGAATGGGCCAAGAAGCCAGGTCATGTCGTCTGGATCGGCCTGCTGGAGCCGGACCGCGACCTGTTGCTTCGTGTCCAGGCGCAATTCCACCTGCACGATCTGGCGATCGAGGACGCCGAGCATCCGCATCAGCGGCCGAAGATCGAGCAATATGGCGATGCGTTGTTCATCGTTGCCCGCACGGCTCAACTAATCGATAGGCGCGTCACCTTCGGCGAGACGCATCTGTTCGTCGGCGCCGGCTACATCGTCAGCGTCAGGCACGGTCCGTCGACTTCTTATGCCGCCGTTCGCCAGCATTGGGAAAGCTGCCCGCATTCGCTAGCCAAAGGCGAGGATTTCGTCCTCTATGCCATTCTCGATTTCATCGTCGACAACTACATGCCGGTGCTCGAGCAGATCGAGGACGAGGTCGAGGCGATCGAGGACAGGGTTCTGCTGAAGCCGATGACCGGCTCCGACATAGAGCGGCTCTACATGCTGCGCCGCGATCTCTTGCGCCTGCGCAACGCCGCGCTGCCGCTGGTGGAAGTCTGCCGCCGGTTGACCAGCGCCGACCTGCCGCAGATCCATGCGGCCATGCACCCGCTGTTCCGCGACGTCACCGACCACATCCGCACCGTCCAGGAGAAGATCGACAGCTTGCGGGAGGTGCTCGCATTTGCCTTCGAGGCGAGCCTCCTGGTTGGCCAGAGCCAGGAAACGGCGATCACCAAGAAGCTCGCCTCATGGGCTGCAATCCTGGCGGTGCCGACGGCGCTCGCAGGCATCTACGGCATGAACTTCAACGACATGCCGGAACTTAGGATGGAATATGGCTACCCGGTCGTTCTGGGAGCGATTATTTTGGTCTGCTCGGTTCTCTACTGGCGCTTCCGCAAGAGCGGCTGGCTGTGAAAGAGAAGGGAGTAAGGGAGTAGGGCAGTAAGGGAGTATGTGGTGCGTTGCCTTGCCAAGGTCGCACTCACTAAGCCTGATCTTTACCTACTCCCATACTGCCCTACTCCCTTATTCCCTTATCTGCTCCGCCGCCGCTCCGAAGCGGGCTGAAACGCAACGCGGGCGTGATACTTGCAATAGGGTCCGGTTTCGGCCGCGTCGTTGCCGCAGAAATGGAACTCCTCCGAAAGCGGATCGCCATTCGGCCATTTGCATGTCCGCTCGGTCAATTCGACGAGCTGCAGATGCCGCGAGATTGGCACGACGACGTTCTCGACCGGACGGACATAATGACGCGTCACTGGTACGGCGTCGAATTGCGCCTGCAGCGCGGTCGCGCCGATCGACGTGGTGATATGCCGCGCAGTGCTCGCCGCCCGCGACACCGATTTCTGCACGGTCGATCCCTGCACGCTCTTCTTCTGGCGTGCCGGCGTGGCAGTCGCGCGTCCGCGGCCCGACAGTTTCAGCCGATGCACCTTGCCGATGACGGCATTGCGGCTGACACCCCCAAGCTGTGCGGCGATCTGGCTGGCGCTCAGCCCCTCCGACCACAATTTTCTAAGAAGTTCTACCCGCTCGTCAGTCCAGTTCATGAGACCGCGCTCCTGCTGAAATGTGCGGCGATCGGAATCCTTCCACGATCCGGCTTCCGCCGGGCAGACACCACATATATCGGGTGATTAGGTCCGCCGCACGAAATCTAGTTATTTCTCGACCTACAATTACCTTATGCGCTGACTCGGTGACAAGAGTCCGAGGGCCAACACGAATCGGTTTTTTCGGTTTTCCCCAACTTGCCCGGTCGCTGATGAGCCGGCGTCTCACTGGAAAGCTTGCCGCGCTTCCTTGCGCGACGTTTTCGTTGACTTCATGGCCGAAAAACACGATAAGCCGCAAAGGCCGCCGCTTTGGCGGCTTTTTGATTTTCCGGTTCCGGAGACGCATATAATGAGCGGTTCGGCGCTTTTCGAGACCTTTACCCGCGCGCCCCTGGCCTTCGACCATGGGGAAGGCACCTGGCTGGTCACCGACAAGGGCGAGCGATATCTCGATTTTGGCGGCGGCGTTGCCGTGAATTCGCTGGGCCACAGCCATCCGCATCTGGTCTCGGCACTCACCGAGCAGGCGGCCAAGCTCTGGCATGTCTCCAACCTCTACGAGATTCCGGGGCAGAGCCGTCTGGGCGAGCGGCTGGCCGACGCAACCTTCGCCGACAAGGTGTTCTTCACCAATTCCGGCGCCGAGGCGCTGGAATGCGCCATCAAGACGGCGCGGCGCTACCATTTCGTCAAGGGCCATCCCGAGCGCTTTCGCATCGTCACCTTCGAAGGCGCTTTTCATGGCCGCACGCTGGCGACCATCGCCGCCGGCGGCCAGTACAAATACCTGGAAGGTTTCGGCCCCAAGGTCGAAGGTTTCGACCAGGTCGGCTTCGACGACATCGAGGCCGTCGAAAAGGCGATCACATCAGAGACCGCCGCGATCCTGATCGAGCCGGTGCAGGGCGAGGGCGGTATTCGCCCGGTGCCGACGCAGTCGCTGAAGCGGCTGAGGCAGCTCTGCGAACAGCATGATCTGCTGCTGATCTTCGACGAGGTCCAGTGCGGCATCGGCCGCACCGGAAAACTGTTCGCGCATGAATGGGCTGGCGTCACGCCCGACATCATGGCGGTCGCCAAGGGCATCGGCGGCGGCTTCCCGGTGGGCGCCTGCCTCGCCACCGACGAGGCCGCTGTCGGCATGACCGCCGGCGTGCACGGCACCACTTTCGGCGGCAATCCGCTGGCGATGGCGGTCGGCAACGCCGTGCTCGACGTCGTGCTGGAAGACGGTTTTCTGGAGGATGTGCAGCGCAAGGCGTTGCTGCTGAAGCAGGGGCTGGCGGGTGTCGCCGACGAATTTCCCGATGTCATCGAAGACATCAGAGGCAGCGGCCTGATGCTCGGCCTGAAATGCGCCGCGCCCAACACCAAGGTGAACATGGCGTTGCGCGACCAGCATCTGCTGGCGGTTCCGGCCGGCGACAACGTTCTTCGCCTGCTGCCGCCGCTCACCGTCACCGACGCCGAGATCCATGAGGCGCTCGACCGCATCCGCGCCGGCGCCCGGGGCCTGTCGGACGCCATCGCCGCGGCTGCGGCGAAATAACAGTCGGAAGACCCACATGAGCCTTCGCCATTTCACCGATCTTTCCGCCGTTTCCGAGGGCGATCTGCGCCTTATACTGGACGATGCCGTCGTGCGAAAGGCAAGGCTCAAGGCTGGCGAGCGGACAAAACCGCTTGAAGGCAAGGTGCTGGCGATGATCTTCGACAAGCCGTCGACGCGCACGCGCGTGTCCTTCGACGTCGGCATGCGCCAGCTCGGCGGCGAGACCATCATGCTGACCGGCGCCGAGATGCAGCTCGGCCGCTCCGAAACCATCGCCGACACGGCCAAGGTGCTGTCGCGCTATGTCGATGCGATCATGATCCGCACCACGTCGCATGACCGGCTGCTGGAGCTGACCGAGAACGCCACCGTCCCCGTCATCAACGGGTTGACCGACGACACCCATCCCTGCCAGCTGATGGCCGACATCATGACCTTCGAGGAGCATCGCGGCCCGGTCGCCGGCAAGACCATCGCCTGGACCGGCGACGGCAACAACGTGCTGCATTCGCTGCTGGAGGCCTCGGCGCGGTTCCGCTTCAACCTCAACGTCGCCGTGCCGGAAGGCAGCGAGCCGGCGCAGAAGCATGTCGACTGGTCGAGGGCGCATGGCGGCAAGTTGAACTTCACCCGCTCGCCCGAGGAGGCCGTCCACGAGGCCGACTGTGTCGTTACCGATTGCTGGGTGTCGATGGGCCAGGAGCACCGTGCTCGCGGCCACAATGTCTTCTCGCCCTATCAGGTCAATGCGGCACTGATGGCGAAGGCAAAGCCCGAGGCGTTGTTCATGCACTGCCTGCCGGCGCATCGCGGCGAGGAGGTCACCGACGAAGTCATCGACGGCCCGCATTCGGTGGTGTTCGACGAGGCCGAGAACCGGCTCCACGCCCAGAAGGCGGTTTTGGCCTGGTGCCTCGGCGCTTGATCCGAGCCGCTGTGATCCTGGTCACCGTGATCCGGGCCGCCTTGATCCGGGAGTGCGTGATGCCTATCTCAGGCGCATCACGCAAATCGAGCGCGTTTCGACGCATGCGCCCCGGAGGGCGGCATCGCCGCGCCCCGGAGCTTTGTCATGTTGGAAACCCGTCAATTGGCTGAACATCAACCCAAACTCGGCGAATTCGGCTACGCCGGCGACGATCATGTCGTGCCCTTCGAGGTCGGCCCGCTCGACGTGCGCGGCCGTACCGTCCAGCTCGGGCCGATGCTCGACGCGATCCTCGGCCGGCATGACTATCCCGAGCCGGTCGCCCGCCTGCTGGCGGAAGCTTGCGTGCTGACGGTGCTGCTCGGCACTTCGCTCAAATTCGAAGGCAAGTTCATCCTGCAGACCCGCACCGACGGGCCGGTCGACATGCTGGTGGCGGATTTTTCCACGCCGCATGCGCTGCGCGCCTATGCCCGCTTCGACGCCGACCGGCTGGAGGCACTGACGTCTGCCGGCGAGACCTCGCAGCGGACGCTGCTTGGCAGCGGTGTCCTGGCGCTGACCATCGACCAGGGCGCCCACACGCAGCGCTATCAGGGCATCGTCCAGCTCGACGGCGAGACGCTCGAGGAGGCCGCGCGCACCTATTTCCGGCAGTCGGAGCAGATCCCGACCGATCTCAGGCTTTCGGTGGCCAAGCTGTTGACGCCCGGCATCGGCGGTGCCCGCGAGCAATGGCGCGCCGGTGGCATCCTGGCGCAGTTCCTGCCGCAATCGCCCGAACGCATGCGCGTGCCCGACCTTCCGGGTGGCGACGGCGATCCGCGCGAGGAGATCCATGATCCGGCCGACAATTCCTGGCAGGAACTGCTCGCGTTGCTTGGCACCATCGAGCCGACGGAACTGATCGACCCGACGATCGGCGCCGAGCGGTTGCTTTACCGGCTGTTCCACGAGCACGGCGTGCGCGTCTTCGGCGGCGTGCCGGTAGCCGACCAGTGCTCATGCTCCAGGGAGAAGATCCGCGGCATTCTCGGAGGCTTCTCCGCCGACGAGATCAGGGACAGCACCGAGGATGGCGGCATTCACGTCGCCTGCGAATTCTGCTCGAAGCAATATGACTTCGACCCGGCGGAATTTGCTGCGGCTCAATAGCCGGCGTCAGTGCTGCCTCGGTGCCTTCGCAGAGCTTGGTTTCTCGCCCCTCGCCCTGGGGCGAGAAGCCCAAGTGAGCCTCAGTTCACCGTCCGCCGCGTGCCCGGCAGGTCGAGCGAAAAGGCGGGGATGGCGACGTCGAACGTCTCACCCCGCTTATTGCGCATCGTGTAGTGGCCGACCATGATGCCGGATGGCGTCGAGAGTGGGCAGCCAGACGTATACTGATAACTATCGCCGGGATTGAGTTCAGGCTGGTCGCCGACAACGCCGGCGCCGCGCACCTCTTCGACCCGGCCGGTGCCGTCGGTGATCTGCCAGTAGCGCGACAGAAGCTGCACGAATTCATCCGACTGGTTGTCGATGGTCACCTGGTAGCCCCAGACATAGCGGTTCTCCGACGGGTCGGAGCGATCTTCCAGATAGAACGGCCTGACCTGCACTTCGATGTCGCGCGTGACGGCGCTGTACATAAATCACTCCACACTATGCAGACGGAACATTCGACCCTCTCCGCAGTTCGGTCAACGGGGTGCGTCCCCTCGGTGTCTGCCATCGTTGCCCGAATTTGTTAAGCGCAGGTGCCGAACAACAATGTCATTTAAGTGACACGTGACAATGATGGTGTGCAGGGCCGGGGATGGTGTGCAGGGCCGGGCGACTCAGCATTCTGTCGAACTGTTGAAAACGGCTTTCATGCGGCCGGTTTTTTCTGGAGCGACCAGATATTGATGGAATTGACAGTCACAGCCGCCTTGCTTTCCATAGCTCTGCTTGTTGTCAATCTCGCCAGCATCCTGCTCGCTTCGTTGAAGCTGAAGCGGCCTGGCAGGATCACGCCGCCAGCCGTCGAGGCGCCGCCGGTGTCGATCGTCGTGCCGTCGCGCGGCGTCGAGCCGTTTACCGAGGAGACGCTCGAGCGCGCCTTCTCGATCGACTGGCCGCACTATGAGCTCATTTTCTGCGTCGCCCATGCCGACGACCCGGTGGTCGGGCCGATCACCGATGCGATCGACCGCTTTCCGGCCGTGCCGGCCCGGCTGCTGGTCGGCGACGACCGCATCAGCGGCAATCCGAAACTCAACAATTGCGTGAAGGCCTGGGAGGCCGCGCGCCACCACTGGGTCATCCTTGCCGATTCCAACGTCCTGATGCCGAGGGACTATGTCCAGCATCTGATGACGGCATGGCGGCAGGACACCGGCCTCGTCTGCTCGACGCCGATCGGCTCGCGGCCGGACGGGTTCTGGGCGGAGGTCGAATGCGCTTTCCTCAACACGCTGCAGGCGCGCTGGCAATATACCGGCGAGGCGCTCGGCCTCGGTTTCGCCCAGGGCAAGAGCATGCTGTGGAACAAGCCATTGCTCGACGCCAATGGCGGCATCCGTGCGCTTGCCGCCGAGATTGCCGAGGATGCCGCCGCGACCAAGCTGGTCAACGGGCTCGGACTGCGCGTCAATCTCGTTGCCGCGCCCTTCGAACAGCCGCTCGGCTTGCGCACATTTGGCGAAATCTGGTCGCGCCAGGCCCGCTGGGCACGCCTGCGTCGCGTCACTTTCCCACTGTTTTTCGCGCCCGAGATCCTGATCGGAGCGGCACCGCCGCTGGTGCTTGCGCTGGTTGCGGCAGCAGGCGCCGGTTTCAGCCTGCCGGCTACCGCCATCGCCGTGCTGATAGTCGCCTATCTGCCGGAATGCGCTCTCGCCTCGGCCAAGGGCTGGCACCTGTCGCTGCGCATGATCCCGGCGATGGTTGCGCGCGACGTGATGCTTCCCGCCATCTGGGTGCGCGGCTGGCTCAGCGGTGCCGTCGACTGGCGCGGCAACACGATGACCATCCAAACCAGCGCCGTTGCGGAATTGGAAGAGACGCCGTCGCGCGCCTGACCCCGCCTGCTTTGCAGATCAGAGCGCAGCAGTTCGGCGCGTATCCCTAGCTCGCGGCTTTCAAGGCCTGCTCGATGTCTTCGAGCAGGTCGTCAATGTCCTCCAGTCCGACGGACAGCCTGAGCGTGCCTGGCCCGATGCCAAGTTCGGCCCGCGCCTCGTCGCTCAGATTCTTGTGTGTCGTCGTCGCCGGATGGGTGATCAGGCTCTTGGCGTCACCGAGATTGTTGGAGATCAGCACGACATCGAGCGCGTTCTGGAAGGCGAAGGCCGCCTGCTTGCCTCCCTTGACGTCGAGGCAGATCAGCGTCGAGCCGCCCGACATCTGCTTCTTGACGATCGCCGCCTGCGGGTGATCGGCGCGGCCGGGATAGATGACGCGGACAATTTCCGATCGCTCGGCGAGGAAGTCCGCGATCCGGCCGGCACTTTCCGTCTGCTGGCGCACGCGCAGCGGCAGCGTCTCCAGGCCCTTCAGCAGCGTCCAGGCATTGAAGGGCGAGAGGCTGGGACCGGTGTGGCGGAAGTAGTCGTGCAAATTCTCGTCGATCCACTTCTTGTCCGACAGGATGATGCCGCCGAGGCAGCGCCCCTGGCCGTCGATGTGCTTGGTCGCCGAATAGACGACGATATGGGCGCCGAGTTGCAACGGCTTCTGCTGCAAGGGCGTGGCAAAGACGTTGTCGACGATCAGCCGCGCGCCGATCGAATCGGCAAGCGAGGCTACGGCTGCGATGTCGACGACCTCCAGCGTTGGATTGGTCGGGCTTTCAAGGAAGAACAACTTGGTGTTGGGCCTGACCGCCTTTTCCCAATTGGCGATGTCGGTGCCGTCGACCAGCGTCGCCTCGATGCCGTATTTCGGCGCCAGCGTCTCGACCACCCAGCGACAGGAGCCGAACAGCGCGCGCGCCGCCACGATGTGGTCGCCGGCCCGGGCACTGCACAGCAACGCCGCCGTCACCGCCGCCATGCCGGATGCGGTGGCGCGGGCATCTTCGGCACCTTCCAGCGCACACATGCGCTTCTCGAACATGTCGACCGTCGGATTGGCATAGCGCGAATAGATGAAGCCCGGTTCCTCGCCCTTGAAGCGGGCTTCCGCCGCCTGCGCCGTGTCGTAGACATAGCCTTGCGTGAGATACATCGCCTCGGAGGTTTCGCCGAAGCCGGAACGCAGCGTTCCTGCATGCACGAGGGCGGTCTGAGGCTTCCAGTTGCGCGTTTTGCTCGTCATCACCTTGTTCCAAACACAAAAAATGGTCCAAACACAAAAAAACCGGCCGCGAAAGTCGCAACCGGTCGTACGGCCTTTCGGCCCGACGGTCCTTTAGCGACTTGTTTAACGTGGCTGCAAGCCGACCGGCCAAATCACCACGGGATAACGATCCTTTAGACCTGCACCGCGCTTGCGTCAATTGCCGGCATGATTAAGAGGTTTGTACCAGCGGGTTCCACGGCAAGAACCTGCGACAAGACGAGACCACGCCCGGCCTTCGAGCGGAGCCAGACTTTGCGGCAAACAGGCATTCTTCCGGATCAGGATATTTCCGCCCTGTACCAGTCGGGCGCGCTGAAGTCGCCGCGCGCGCTCGACGCCGACCAGGTCCAGCCGGCCAGCCTCGACCTCAGGCTTGGCGACAAGGCCTGGCGGGTGCGCGCCTCCTTCCTGCCCGGCCCCAACCACAGGGTTGCTGAAAAACTCGACCGCCTGAAGCTGCACGAAATCAATCTCACCGATGGTGCGGTGCTGGAGACGGGCTGCGTCTATATCGTGCCGCTGCTCGAGAGCCTGGCGCTTCCGGCAAACATTTCCGCCTCGGCCAACCCAAAAAGCTCGACCGGGCGGCTCGACATCTTCACCCGGGTGATGACCGATCGCGGCCACGAGTTCGACAAAATCGCTGCCGGCTACAACGGCCCGCTCTATCTCGAAGTCAGCCCGCGCACCTTTCCGATCGTCGTCCGCGCCGGCTCGCGGCTGTCGCAGATCCGGTTCCGCACCGGCAATGCGCTTTTGTCGGAAAGCGAGCTGCACGAATTGCACCGTGCCGAGACGCTCGTCGCCACCGAGCCGCCGAACATTTCCGGCGGCGGCATCGCACTGTCGATCGACCTCGATGGCGACAAGGACGGGCTGGTCGGCTACCGCGGCAAGCACCACACCGGCCTGGTCGATGTCGACAAGCGCGCCGCGCAGGATGTCGTCGATTTCTGGGACCCGCTCTACAAGAGCGGCGCCGGCGAACTGGTGCTCGATCCGGACGAATTTTATATCCTCGTCAGCCAGGAAGCGGTGCATGTGCCGCCGCTCTATGCCGCCGAGATGACGCCCTTCGATCCGCTGGTCGGCGAATTCCGCGTCCACTATGCCGGTTTCTTCGATCCGGGTTTCGGCCATTCGGCCTCGGGCGGCACCGGCAGCCGGGCCGTGCTCGAAGTGCGCAGCCACGAAGTGCCGTTCATCCTCGATCACGGCCAGATCGTCGGACGGCTGGTCTACGAGCACATGCTGAAGCGGCCGCAGGCGCTCTACGGCACAGATCTCGGCTCGAACTATCAGGCGCAGGGCCTGAAACTGTCCAAGCATTTTCGCGCCGCGCGCTGATCGCCCACTATGATCAGACCATGCTTGCCTGACCTTACGGGTCGTGCTTGGCTGTCTTAGCCGTCAATACGGTTGGAACAAGGGGAACAAAAAATGCAGATTTCAAGATGGATCGCATCGGCAGCAACAGCCGTCATGCTGGCGATGTCAGTCGGGTCGCTGTCGGCGCAAGCACAGGAAAAGTTGAAGATCGCCACTGAAGGCGCCTATCCGCCGTTCAACACCATCACCGCGGATGGCAAGCTCGTCGGCTTCGACATCGACATCACCAATGCGCTTTGCGCTCAGATGAAGGTCGAATGCGAACTTGTCACGCAGGACTGGGACGGCATGATCCCGGCGCTCCAGGCCAAAAAATTCGACGCCATCATCGCGTCCATGAGCATTACCGAGGAGCGCAAGAAGCAGGTCTCCTTCACCAACAAATACTATACGACGCCGCTTTCGCTGGTGGCCTTGAAGGACAGCGATATTGCCTCGACCGAACCGGCGGCACTCGCCGGCAAGACAGTCGGCGCCCAGGCTTCGACCACCCAGGCCGACTATGCCCAGGATGTCTATGGCAAGGCCGGCGCCGAGGCGAAGCTCTATCCAACCCAGGAGGAGGCGGTCGCCGACCTGATGAACGGCCGTCTCGATGCCGTCCTTTCAGACAAATTCGTGCTGATGGACTGGATGAAAAAGTCGAGCGACGACTGCTGCAAGATGGTCGGCGACGTCAAGGGCACGGAGACCGAAGCCGGTATCGCCGTGCGCCAGGAAGACACTGCGCTGCGCGAAAAGCTCAACGCCGCGATCGACGCGATCGTCGCAGACGGCACCTACAAGAAGATCCAGGCCAAATATTTCGACTTCGATATTTATTGAGGCGTTGAAGCTGCGCGTTCTTCCTTCTCCCACAACAAGGGGAGAAGGAGAAGGTTGGCGCCTAAAGCGCCTTCACCGCCACCTTCACCGGCTGCTCGATTTCCAGCGGGTTGCGCAGCGGCAGGCCGAAATCCTTGGCCTCGATTTCGAAGACATCGCCGGCCTCGGTCCTGACGCCGTCGGCGAAGGACAGTGTCGCGGTGCCGAACATGTGCACATGCACGTCGCCCGGCTGGCGGAAGGCCGAATATTTGAAGTGGTGATGTTCGAGATTGGCGATGGTGTGCGACATGTTGGCCTCGCCCGACAGGAACGGTTTTTCCCACAGCAACTGGCCGTCGCGGAGGATGCGCGAGGAACCCCTGACGTCGGACGGCAGCTCGCCGATCAGGATCTCCGGCCCGAACGAAGCGTTGCGCAGCTTGGAATGCGCGAGGAAAAGATAGTTCACGCGCTCGGTGACGTGATCGGAAAACTCGTTTGACAGCGTGAAGCCGACGCGGAACGGGACGCCGTCGTCGCCGATGACATAGATGCCGGCGACTTCCGGCTCCTCGCCGGCATCCTCGGCGAAGGCGGGCGACAGAAGTGCCGCACCGGGCGCCACTGCCATGGTGCCGTTGCCCTTGTAGAACCATTCCGGCTGCACGCCGGTCTGGCCCTTGGCCGGCTTGCCGCCCTCCAGCCCCATGCGGAACATCTTCATCGAATCGGTGAGTTGCTCCTCGCCGTCGCTGCTGAGCTTCTTGTGCATGGAATCGCGGGTCGCGGCGGAGCCGAGATGTGTCAGCCCGGTACCGGTGAGGTGGAGATGCGCCGGGTCGGGATGGTTGATCGGCGACAACAGCCGCCCCTTCTTGTAGGCGGCATCGAGGTCGACCGCTTCACCAAAACCCTTGCGCTCGATGAGGGCGACAAGCCCGGTGCCGGTGCGCGCGGCCTCCATCGCCAGCGAATAGACGCTGCGGGCGCCGTTGATGATTCTGGTCTTGCCGCCGTTGCGGGCGACGACGCGGATGGTCTCCGCCTCGTCGAGGATCTGGGAAATCAGCATGACGTACCCTCTCTCAATTGCCTTGGCCGGCCTGCCGGTCTGGCAAGCTTTTCCTGGCGCAGCTCGGACGGTGTCCGCGCCACGGGTGAAATTCTTCGTCCGGATTGCGCTCGCGGGCCCGGTCCCCTGGGGGGACTTCCTTGCGTCGCCCGGCAGCGCCGCGATGTGACCCGTGCCTCCTAAAAGCGCGCCGCGTTTGAAAACGGGCCCGCTTTAATCCTTGCTTTCATGCGTGCCGTTGTCCCAACACGCTGCACATTTTTGGCGACATGCATGAGTTCCCTCGCCCTCAAGCCTTGTTCTTGTTGTAGACGTCGAAGACCACGGCGCCGAGCAGCACAAGGCCTTTGACCACCTGTTGCCAATCGACATTGACGCCCATGATCGACATGCCGTTGTTCATGACGCCCATGATGAAACCGCCGACCACCGCGCCAACAACCTGACCGACGCCGCCCATCGCCGAAGCGCCGCCGATGAACACAGCGGCGATGACGTCGAGCTCGCTGCCGAGGCCGGCCGCCGGCACCGCCTGGCCAAGGCGCGCCGCAATAATCAGCCCGCCGAGCGCCGAGAGCACGCCCATATTGATGAACACCATCAGGGTCAGCCGCTCGGTCTTGATACCCGATAGCTGCGCCGCCTTGGCATTGCCGCCCATTGCGTAGATACGGCGGCCGACCGTCATGCGTTTGGTGACGAAGACGAACAGCGCGATCAGCACGCCCATCACCACGAGAACGATTGGCAGACCCCTGTAGGTGGCGAATTGGTAGACCAGAAACAGCGCCAGGGCGCTGGTCACCAGGGTCTTGACGACGAACAGCGAGAACGGCTCGGCTTCGTAGCCGTGCCGCTCGCGGCTGCGCCGTGCCCTGAGCCCGAAATAAGCATAGGCGACCACGGCAATGAGGCCGAGCACGATCGTCGTCATGTGCAGCGTCAGGCCGCTGCCGACGATTGTCTTGCCGGCGGCGTTCACCACCGGCGGTATCAGCGTCAATGAGCCGATCACGTCGGGAATGAAGCCGGAACTGAGCGCCTTGAAGCCGACTGGAAGCGGCCCCACGGAAGATCCGCCACCCAGCAGCGCCTGGCAGATGCCTCGAAAGATCAGCATCCCCGCCAGCGTGACGATGAAGCTCGGTATTCGGTGATAGGCAATCCAGTAGCCTTGTGCCGCGCCGATGGCACCACCGACGATCAGGCAGATGATCGACACCACCAGCGGATTGCTGAACGGGCCGAGGGGCCAGATGACCATCATCATCGCCGCCAGCGCGCCGATGAAACCGGCGACGGAGCCGACGCTGAGATCGATATGGCCGGAGACGATCACCAGCAGCATGCCCAGCGCCATCACGATGATAAAGCTGTTCTGCTGCACCAGGTTGCTCAAGTTCACCGGCTTGAACAACGTTCCGGACGTCGTGTACTGGAAGAACACCATGATGGCGATAAGCGCCAGGATCAGACCGTATTCGCGCAGGTTGGTGACCAGCGCCGAGACGGCAATGCGCGGCCCTTGCTGCACATCTTCGGCGACGCCGCTTTTCGGGACGGGACCGCTTTCGGTGCTCATGATGCTTTTCCTTCTCCGCGAACGATGGCGCGCATGATCTTTTCCTGGCTGGCATCACTCGCCGCCATTTCGCCGACGATACGTCCTTCGTTCATGACATAGATACGGTCGGTGATGCCGAGCAGTTCGGGCATCTCGGACGAGATGACGATGATCGCCTTACCCTCCGAGGCAAGACGCGCGATGATCGTGTAGATTTCATACTTGGCGCCAACGTCGATGCCGCGCGTCGGCTCGTCGAGGATCAGCACCTCCGGATTGGCGAACAGCCACTTCGACAGCACCACCTTCTGTTGATTGCCGCCCGACAGATTGCCGGTCATCTGATAAACGCTGGACGAGCGGATGTTGGTCTTGGCCTTGTAGTCGTTGGCGACGGCGAGTTCCCGCATGTCGTCGATCACGCTATGGCGCGACACGCCGGGAAGATTGGCCAGCGTGATGTTGTGCTTGATATGATCAATCAGGTTGAGACCGTAGGTCTTGCGGTCTTCGGTGACGTAAGCAATGCCGTGTTCGACTGCCTTGCTGACAGAGGAGACATCGATGGGCTTGCCCTTGAGCAGCACCTCGCCGGTGATGTGGCGGCCATAGGAGCGGCCGAACAGGCTCATCGCGAATTCGGTGCGTCCGGCGCCCATCAGCCCGGCGATACCCACCACCTCGCCCTTGCGGACGTCGATATCGATACCCTTGATCACTTGCCGCTCGGCATGGATCGGATGATAGACCGACCAGTTCTTCACCTGCAGCACGACCTCACCGATATCAGGCTCGCGCGACGGATAACGGTCGTCCAGCGAGCGGCCGACCATCGAGGTGATGATGCGGTCTTCCGAGATGTCCTTCTTCGCCAGCGTCTCGATCGTCCGCCCGTCGCGGATGATCGTGACCTTGTCGGCGACCCGGTTGATCTCGTTGAGCTTGTGCGAGATCAGGATCGAGGTGATGCCCTGCCGCTTGAATTCGAGCAGCAGGTCGAGCAGCGCCTGGCTGTCCTTTTCGGACAGGCTCGCCGTCGGCTCGTCGAGGATCAGCAACTGCACTTCCTTGCTGAGCGCCTTGGCGATCTCGACCAGTTGCTGCTTGCCGACGCCGATATTGGTAATCAGCGTCTTGGGGTCTTCCTTAAGGCCCACCTTCTTGAGCAGGGCGCTGGTGCGCGTCTCGTTGGCGTTCCAGTCGATGATGCCGTAGCTGGCGTGTTCGTTGCCGAGGAAGATGTTTTCGGCGATCGACAGCATCGGCACCAGTGCGAGTTCCTGGTGAATGATGACGATGCCGCGGCGCTCGCTGTCGTGGATGCCCTTGAATTGGCACTCATCGCCGCGATAGACGATTTCGCCGTCATAGGTGCCGGCGGGATATACACCCGACAGCACCTTCATCAGTGTCGACTTGCCGGCGCCGTTCTCGCCGACAACGGCGTGGATCTCGCCTTCCTCGACGCTGAGGTTGACATTCGAAAGCGCCTTGACGCCGGGAAACGTCTTGGTGATGTCACGCATCTCCAAAATCGTCGAGGCCATCGGCAATACCACTCCTGCGAGATCCCGAAACATACCGGGGTCGTTCACTGACGAAAAGGGGCCCTGCGTTGCGCAGGACCCCCGGTTTTACGTCTGCGGTTACTTCAGTTCTTCGGCCTTGATGTAGCCGGAATCGACCACCAGGGCCTGGTAGTTCGACTTGTCGACCTCATGCGGCGTCAGCAGGATCGAGGGGACGACCTTGACGTCGTTGTTGTAGGTCTTTGTGTCGAGGCCCTCCGGCTTGCCGCCCGAGAGCACCTTGTCGACGAGCTCGACCGTCGCCTTGGCGAGTTCGCGGGTGTCCTTGAACACGGTCGAGTACTGCTCGCCGGCGATGATCGCCTTGACCGAAGCGGTTTCGGCATCCTGGCCGGTGACGATTGGCCATGGCTGATCGGCCGTGCCGTAACCAACGGCGCGCAGCGAGGCGATGATGCCGCGCGACAGGCCGTCATATGGCGAGAGCACGCCATCGACGCGGCTGCCATCCGAGTAGTGGGCGGAGAGCAGATTGTCCATGCGGGCCTGGGCGGTGGCTGCCAGCCAGCGGAGCGTGCCGACCTTGTCCATGCCCATCTGGCCGGACTTCACGACGAGGGTCTTGTCGTCGATCAGCGGCTGCAGAACGGACATGGCGCCGTCGTAGAAGAAGAAGGCGTTGTTGTCGTCAGGCGAGCCGCCGAACAGTTCGACGTTGAACGGACCCTTGTTCTCGGGATAGCCGAGGCCCTTGAGCAGCGATTTCGCCTGGATGACGCCGACGCCGAAATTGTCGAACGTGGTGTAGTAGTCGACATTCGGGGTTTTCTTGATCAGCCGGTCATAGGCGACGACGACGACGCCGGCGTCAGCCGCCTTCTGCAGCGCGTCCGACAAGGTGGTGCCGTCGATCGAGGCGATGATCAGTGCCTTTGGGCCCTTGGTGATTTCGTTTTCGAGCTGGCTGAGCTGATTGGGGATATCGTCCTGCGCATATTGCAGGTCGACAGTGTAGCCCAGAGCCTCGAGCTGGGACTTGACGGCGTCGCCGTCGTTGATCCAGCGCTGCGAGGTCTTGGTCGGCATCAGCACGCCGATGAGGCCTTCGCCTGCCTGCGCCGGGACCGTCATGGCCGCGATGCTAAGGGCCGCGACGGCGGCCAGTGTCTTGATGATCTTCACATTAACTCTCCCTGGTTGATGGACGCGCACCCTGGGTTTCGTGGGCCGCGCGATCGTGCAGGAGCGCCAAAACGCGCCGCTGCCGCCATATCGATCTCCGGTATCCTCCCAATCGGCCCTGAGACTCTGGTTCCGGTCGATGCGATTTTTCTCGCTGGCGACGGTCAGGTTTCAGGACGCGCAAAGGTGTGGCGCTTTGCCATAACTGTCAAATGCGATCTTTGGTAGTTGCTATACCCAAACTGGTATACTGAAAGTGGCCAAAAGACTTGAAAGTAGCCAAAAAGATCGGGCCGGGATTGCCGGCCGGCCACCAGCGAGGAGCAAACGGACATCATGGCGGCGCTCCGGGATTTTCACGGACTTTCAGAGGGTTATGGGGAACGTCCCGGCAAGAGTGAGACCTTGCTGCGCAGCGGCCTCAGTCTGCGCCACATGCGCATGATCGCAGCCCTCGACGACCATGGCCGGGTCAGCGCGGCAGCCCAGGTCATGAACATCTCCCAGCCCGCCGCCTCGCGCATGATCGCCGAGATGGAGGCGGTGCTCGACGTCAAGCTGTGCGAGAGGCTGCCGCGCGGGATCACGCTGACGCCCTATGGCAAGGCGTTGGCGAGGCGCGCACGTTCGATCCTGCTTGAGATGCGCGAGGTCGACCGCGAGATATCCGAGCTCAAGGCGGGCAAGGGCGGCTCGGTGTTCCTGGGCGCGGTGACGGCCCCTGCAATCGAGCTCGCCGTGCCGGCGATCCGCGAGATCCGGCGCATCTATCCGCGTATCGAGATCACCATGCAGGTCGAGACCTCCAATGTGCTGGCGCGCGAACTGATCGCCACACGTCACGATTTCATCATCGCGCGCATCCCCGAGGACCTCAATCCGCGGCTGTTCGAGGCCCGCGTCATCGGCGTCGAGAAAGCCTGCCTCATCGTGCGCCGCGGCCACCCGCTGGCCAAGGGCAAGGCGGTGCGGCTGGAGGAGACCGCCGCCTATGACTGGGTTTTCCAGTCGGGCGGCTCGCCGCTGCGCCAGGCGATGGAGAGCAATTTCCTGAACCGCAACATCGCGCTGCCGGACCGCATTCTCAACACCAGCTCGCTGCTGCTCACCCTGGTCATGGTCGCGCAGTCGGACGCCATCGCGCCGGTGTCGATCCAGGTGGCGAAGTTCATCCAGAACCCCGAGGGGCTGGCCGGCGCCATCGACGTCGTCCAGACCGAATTCGACATCGAGGTCAGGCCATACAGTCTGATCACCGTAAAAAATCGCGTGCTTTCGCCGGCGGCCAAGATGCTGCACGACTTCATTTTGCGCGAGGTGGGCTGACGGCGTTGAATCGATCCATTGCCAATCCACTCTTCGGCCATGTCGCTTCAATCCCGGGTCGCTTCAATCAGAATATCGCTCGAGCGAAGGAACCACACCGGGCCGTGCTGCGTCATAGAAGCGGGCTCCTGTTGCAGGGCCCAGGGAGCTATCGATGATCAGGCTTCTCCTCGTCTTCGCCGCGATGCTTGCCGTCGCGTGCGGCGGGGCGCGTTCGGCCACGCTGGACCTGGCGACCGTCAATCAGGCCCAATTCAGCGCTGGCGAACCGAAGGAGGTCGATCCGACGCTGCTCAAGGCGCAGATTCTTTTGGATCGCGCCCGCTTCTCGCCGGGGCTGATCGACGGTCGCCTCTCAGAGAACTTCGCCAAGGCACTCGCCGCCTTTCAGCAGGCGAACGGACTCCGATCCGATGGCAAGCTCACTGCCGAGACCTGGCGCAAGCTCACGGCGACCTCCGCCGACCCGGTGCTGGTCACCCATGAGGTGACGCGCAAGGATTTGCGCGGACCTTTCACCAGGCGTATTCCGGCTCGCATGGAGAGGATGGCCCGTCTGCGGCGGCTCGCCTATCGCAACGCGTTGGAGAAGCTGGCGGAGCGCTTCCATGTCAGCGAAAAATTGCTCAGGATGCTCAATCCGGGCGCCGGCTTCAGGAAGCCCGGCAAGACCTTGATCGTGCCTGATGTTGGCCGCGGCGATCCTCCCGCCGGCGTAGCCGGCATCGAGGTCGACAAGGGCGCTCGCCTGGTGCGCGTGCTCGATGCTGCCGGCAAATGGCTCGCAGCCTACCCCGCCTCGATCGGCAGCGATGAAAAGCCGGCGCCAAGCGGCACGGCGCAGGTCAAGCGCGTGGTGCGCAATCCGACCTATCACTACGATCCGGATTTTGCCTTCAAGGGAGTCAAGACCAAGCGTCCCTTCACCATCGCTGCCGGGCCGAACAATCCCGTGGGATCGGTGTGGATCGATCTCTCCATCGAAAGCTACGGCATCCACGGCTCGCCCGAACCTGGCAAGATCGGCACAACCTTCTCGCATGGCTGCATCCGATTGACCAATTGGGATGTCGAAGATCTCGGCTCCATGGTGCAGCCGGGCACGAAAGTCGAGTTCAAGGACGAGATCGCCCCCCTTCGTCGACGAGCTTGCTCCGTAGCAAAGCGGACTGGCCCGCCACCTGCTCTCGCAAGGCCCGGGCGCGCGCCGGAGACGATGCCGGATGACGTCCTATGGACCAAGCGCGTCATTCAGGCTGGTGGCGACGCTATGTGGTGGTAGAAGACTCGTCCGACGACCCCGGCAAACGATCGCGAATGGCTTCCTCAGTTCTGTTTGCGGTCGATTCCACAACTTTGCCGACCTTGCCTGCTAGGGTGCCTGCACCCGAGCCTTGCCGGTCGGCCTCTTCCTTGACCGTTTCGTAGGCCTCGGCGGCAACTTGCTTTGCTTGCTCCAGGCCCGTTTCGAAAACCTCCTCCGCACTGTCGCGAATTTTGTCGCGGTAGGCGCCAAGTTGCTCGTCCTCTGTGGCTGTGTGGGGCAGCATCACCCCGATGGCAGTGCCCAGCGCAAGGCCGACAGCGGCGATAGCCAGCGGTTCGCGCTCGAAGAGGTCTTGTGCCGATTGGCGCGTCCGAGCCGCTATCTCGCTGGCGCTTGAGCCGAGCTGTCCGGCGGTTTTTGTCATCCTCTCCTTGGCGCCCGTTGCAGCGTTTGCTGCAGCTTCGGCCGCGTCGCTTGCTGCTGATGTAACCGAACCGGCGGTATCGGAGAGCATCGCCCCGATTCCGGACCCTTCGCTGCCCTGGCTGAAATCATCGCCGCGCAAGTTAGAGAAAGCGTCAGGAGCTGTGCCTGTCCGATAGGCGGCGGCAGCTGAGTTGGTTGCCCACGTGCCGTCGCCCAGCATCAGCCAGGCCAGGCCGGCTCCAATCAACGTCAATGGCAACGGGTTGTCCCTGACTTGCAACTTGAGATTGCCAAGCATGGCGGATCCCTCGCCACCGGCGAACATCCCGGTAAATTCGTCGATCAATTGACCCGGTGTCATCTTGCTGCGGATCGAATCGGCGGTGTCTGCTACTTTAGCACGGGCGATGTCGGCATCGCGCTCGAGCTCGGCTGCGGATTTTTCGCTCATCTTATTTGATCCTTGATCACGCGCGCGTCGCGCTTGAGTTGGTCTTGTGTGCGATCAGGCGTCAGCTCGGAAGGAGCCATGCTTTTCGTGCCGGAGCGCAAGAGAATGATCCCCAGTATCGCGACGACGATTCCAACCAGCAGCGAGGACCATCCCGCTCCCAGGCCGGCACTCGCTAGGGCGATTACGAGTGCTTGCAAAAGCACCATCAAGGCCGCGAGAAGGCATATGGCGCCGGCCAGAACCTCGGCGGCGCCTGCGCCGGCCTTGCTGATTTTCTCCGACATTTCGGCCCGCAACAGCCTACTTTCGGTTTGAAGCAGGGTTGTGACCTGCTGTGCCAGATCGCTGACGAGGGTTGCGAGGCCGCGACTTTCCTGATTGTTGGTCATGGGTTCTGCCCCAGGCTTGCGCCTGCCAAATCCCTGTCGTCTCTAGGCTGATTGAAGGGGGGCGGCGTAGTGTCAGGTGCCTCTGCCGATCGCGTAGCGGACTGATCCGAGTTCGAAACCGTTTCTGAACCCCCGTCTGTTTGCGATCGACTCGGTGTCTCGGTCCGGGCAGATGGCGGCGTGCTCTTGATAAACCGCCCCAGCGCCAAGCCTGCCAATACTGAGCCGGCTATCAGCGCCCCTGAGTTTTCGCGGCCGAAAGACCGCATCTCGCCAAGAACATCTTCGAATGGTTTGTCCTTCAACGAAGATGAAAGGCGTTCAAGCGAGCCAGCGGCATCGAGGGTGAACTTCGAAGCGGTCCGTTGATTGTTATTGGCCAGATGCTCGCTTGCTGCTCGCAAGGCTCCGCTAAAGGCCTTCAGGTTGGAGCTGATATCGCGCTGTGTTCCCTCGGCTTTGTCGAACAACGCCTGCTTCGCTTCAGCAGCGTAGTCGCCCGCCCTCCTGGCGAGTTCGTCGCGAGCGTCGTGTAGCGCCTCTGTCGCGGTCTGCGTTTCCTGCTGGAACCGTTCGGACAGTTCGCTTTTGGCTGTTTCGAAATCGGCCGGCTTACGGCCCTGATCGTCTTCGCGCTGCATGGTATCTCCTAATGGAATCCGAGGAAGGAGAGGATCGCAAGCACGACGACGACAAGGCCGATGAGATAAATGACACTGTTCATGGTGGCAATCTCCTCCATTGCCTAACGAACTTGGCGGGGGCAAACAGGTTCCATCACTTCAAGCTAAAATAGCAATCGCTAACCAATCTCTGGGCCGGGTGAAGTCTCTGGGAACTTCGCACGCGCCGTGAGCCAAGACGCGGACCTAGGCGGGCCATGCGGAGCGCCTCGGTGCACCGGACCTCAAAGGCTCATGGTCGGGCTGCATAATGACGCGCCACGCCTAGCTCTCATTGAGGTCAAAGCTCACCGGAAGGTTGTAGTCTATTGCACGATTGGCAATCATGTTCGCCAGGTCGGAATCTGAGACCGAACATGCCGGTACGATCTGTTTGAGCGCCTTAACGGCGAGCCGCGTCGATATGAAACTATGGCGCCGCCTCCGACTATTTACATACTGTTCGATGAGATTTTCGAGTTCACGCATGTGCAATCCTTCTTTGACGTCAACTGTGCCAATTGAACCCAGCCGTAATCGATCCGGGGCGAGGGCTCATTCACATTGTTTAGTTGACGAGAAATCTTGATGCCGCATCAGTGCGCCGACACGTCCTGGCCGAGGGCGGTCACCGTGGCTCATGGAAGAGGTTTAGGTACGTCGCATCAAAGTCGGCTAGTAAGGCCAATCGCTGGAAATCAAGGATAACAATCCTCCGGTCTTTCCAGGTAACCAAGTCCTTCGCTCGAAGCTCCTGCAGCGTCCGATTCACGTGAACTACAGATAGACCAAGCACGTCGCCCATTTCCGCTTGCGTCAGTGGAATAGCGAACGTCTGGTCAGAGGCCAATCCGACTATCTCTAACCGGACATACAATTCGCAAATTATATGTGCGAGATGCTGTTTGGCGGAGCGACGCCCGAGGCAGGTTATCCAAGTCCTTTGGATCGAGGCGTCGATAGTCGTCGAAAGCCAGAGCATCCGGGTGAGATGTGGACTTCCACCCATTGCTGTAAGCAGGTCTTTGTGTCGAATGAAAACTACATCGCACGAACCCAGCGCGCTCACGCTGTGGTCCATCACTTTTAGCAGTAAACTATGCAGATCGACAAAGTCTCCCGGCACGTGAATTGCCGTTATTTGACGCTTTCCTTCCCGAATAGCCTGGTTTCGAACTGCGAACCCATTCGCGACAAGGCAGCTTTCGGTGGGGCGGGATCCCTCCCTGACGATCTCCTCATCGGGTCCGAACGTTACCGGCCGAACCGGAAGAGCCTCAATGAGCGCGATCTCGTCTGGCGGCAGGGTGTCGCGGCGGTCGAGCATGTGAACCAGGAGGTCTTTGCCGAACATCGCGGTGCCTTTTGAGCAGATCAGGCATCGAGTTCCAGCGGCTCGTGCCAGTTGACATGCCGCAGGTCCCGAGCATCTACGACTTGGCCGCCTGTCGGACACAGATAGAAAAGGTCGCTCTCATGTTCGACTTCTTCGCTATGTCGCTTGCCGGTCATGGGCGGCCCGGGTTGTGAAACGTTCGGTCGTCGTTCGAGATCCGTTCTTGTGTGGTCACGGCGTTTCCGAGCTTCCGAGCCTCCCGATACAGGGTCTCGCGATCGTTGCCGTGTTTGCCAAAAAGCTCGCGGATCTGCGGTATTGAGAGGCCGAACTTGGTAGCGAAATAGCGGAACTCGTAGTCTTGGTCGCCCGCGACGCGGTTTCCGTCGCCAGAACCTCTATTGCTCTTGTCGTCGGCCATTTGGGTTCCTCCCTGGCTGGCCTTCAGATCAAGCGCAAACGCGGATCAGCGTCTTTTGTTGCCGCCTCTTATTAGAATCACGTTATGTTCCATCCGGCTGATATAGGCCGCTCACCTGATCATGTGGGTCTCGTGAGGTGCGGCGCCGGCCGGCCCGACTGGGTAAGCTGGAGCGGGTAGCGGGAATCGAACCCGCGCGTTCAGCTTGGGAAGCTGACAGGCTACCATTACATCATACCCGCGCAGCAGCCTCGTTACCACGCAAGCCGGCATTCGGGCAATCGTTATGCGTATACTCGTGTGCACTCATGCCTTGCCAGCCGCCAGACTGTTATTCCGTCGTGGCAACGGCATCGTCTGAGGCAAAGGCCGGCCAGTATTTCGAAATTGCCAGCGTGGCCCCGACGGTAGAAAAATGGCCATAGTCGAAATAGAGGAACTGGCCTGCGTCGGCGTAGGAGCAGCGTCCGGCGCTGCAGAGGAAATTCAGCGGATCGATAAAGGTGGCGCCTTTGGTAAATGCGCGCACACGGTTGTTGATGTCGGGATCCATGGCCATTGGCCACGGCGTATCATCGAGATTTTCGCGCTTTGCGAAGAACGCGATTTTCCGAACATCGGTTATGAACTGCGGGGACTGGCCGATGACAAACACACGCACACCCAGACCACGAAGCGTATCGATCGTTTGCTGGAGACCGTCGAAACTTCTGGCCTCATAATCGGTCCACCGACCGCTGAGCACGACCGTCTTGATGCCAGCGTCCTGGATAATCTTCAGGGCTTGCTGATTGAACCGCATGCAATCCGGGCGTCCATAGGAGAAGTAGGAGAGAATCGGGGGACAGCCCGCGTAGGTGTATTCCACGATATTGGCCCGGAGTTGATTTATGTTGGCGTCCAAGCCTGGAACATAGTGGGCGGCGAACGAGTCACCCCACAACAAAACGGTTGTAGGGAATCCGCGTGTGCGCGTGCAATCCTCGATATTCCAGTTTTCGATCCGGCTGAAACCCTCGTTGAAACAGGTGCCGTTGCCCCAGTCCCCGACAGGAATCCGCTGTTGGACATAGTCTGGAAAGCGTTGCGGAAAGCCGTTGCCGAGCGCCCCGGCCGCCCCGCCAAGGCAAAGAACAGCGATTGCGCCCGCTGAAAAGGCGAAGATGGGCGCCGGGGCGGTGAAGCTCCTTTTCTGCCGAAACGGCTGCTCGACGTACTTCCAGGAAAACGCAGCCAGCGCCAAGCTTGCTACCGTCAACGCAACGGTCATCGACGGGTCGAATTCTTCCAGTGAGAGATAGTGCGCGAACGCATTGATCGGCCAGTGAACAAGATACAGCGAATAGGAGATGAGGCCGATCCAGACCAGCGGCCGGACTTCTAGTATGCGGCTGGCGATCGTCGAGGGGCTGTTTTGACCGACATAGATAAGCAGGACCGTTCCGAGGCAGGGATACAAGGCGTTGTAGCCCGGGAACGGATCGCTCTCCGAGATCGCAAAGAACCCGATGGCAAGAAGGCCAAATCCGGCCAACCCGAGCAGTTCCATAAGAAACCGGCTGCTCAGGGGCGGGGGGCGTTTCAGCATGAGCACGGCGCCCAGCATGAGCTCCCAGATCCGTGTCGGCAGCAGGTAGAATCCCGCGTTTGGCGCCAACCACGTCGCCATGACCGCCAGCACGAAACTGCCGAGGATGATCGGCAGGAGTATCGTCAGCCAGCGTTTGGCAAAAAAGCGGTAGATCAGGAACATCAGGATCGGGGCAAAGATATAGTACTGCTCCTCGACCGAAAGCGACCAGGTGTGCAACAGCGGTCGGAGCTCGGCATCGATCGAGAAGTAATTTGACGTTTTCCAGAAATAGATGTTCGACCAGAAAGTCGAAGCCGCTATGACGCTGAGGCTGAATTCATGCAGATCCGACGGCAGAAGAATGAACAAGGCCGCAATGCAGGTGAGAAGCGTGACAAAGATCAGCGCCGGCAGAATGCGCCGGGCGCGGCGCCAGTAGAAGCTGACGATCGAAAACTGGCCGCGTTCAAGGTCGTCCAGCAGGCTTCCGGTGATCAGGTAACCAGATATGACGAAGAAGATATCGACGCCGGTAAAGCCGCCTGGAATTGCCGAGATGCCGAAATGGAAGAGTACGACCGGCAGTACCGCAACGGCCCGAAGACCATCGATATCGCGCCTGTACTTCATTCAAGAAGCCCTGTGTTCGCAAGTCACGGTGAGGCAGCGCAGTCCGTCCATCACCGGGCGATGAGTCTGGCAGTTCGATATCAACTGGTTACCCTCTGTCGCCCAATTTTGCTGCACTGCAACATAAGTGTCAAGAGCACAATTCGGCAAAGCGCCGACCGCAGCAACTGAGCGATCGCCTTGATGCCGGGCGGCCAAGTGCGTATTTCTGGAGCTGTGCCCGAATCGGGGCAACCGAATCTGGAGATACGCCTTGTCCGCACTGACGCGCTTTCTCGGCGACACGCCGCTCCGGGTGCTCCTGAAGCTGCTGGTGCTGTCGTTCCTCGTCGGCCTTGTCATGAACGCTTTCGGCTGGTCGCCGATGGATGTGCTCTACGGCATCCGCAATGTCTTCGTCGATCTCTGGAACCTGGGCTTCCGCGCCATCGACCGTTTCCTCGGCTACATCCTGCTGGGTGCGGCGATCGTCATTCCAGCCTTCATCCTGCTCAGGATCGCCAACTACCGGAAATAGAGCAGACGCCGAACCGAAGGTCAGCGTGCGTCAGGCGAAGCCTGAGGCCGTTTCGAACAGGATGGCGTGGCGCGCGGCCAGAGCCGCCACGTCAGTCGAATAGCCGCCGCCGATAACGCCGCAGACCGGGATGCCGAGCGCGCGGAAATGACGGATCACCATGTCATCGCGCGCACGCAGCCCGTCGTTCGACAGCGACAACCTGCCGAGCCGGTCCTCGGCATGAACGTCGACCCCGGCATTGTAGAAAACGATGTCCCAGCGCGCCCTGGCGGTGAGTTCCGGCAGCATGCCGCCCAACCTTTCGAGATAGGCCGCATCGCCGGTGCCGTCGGGCAGGGCGATGTCGAGATCGGAAGCGATCTTGCGCGTCGGATAGTTGCGGTCGCCATGCATGGAAAAGGTGAAAACGCGCCGTTCATCGCCCAAAATGTCGGCCGTGCCGTCGCCCTGATGCACGTCGAGATCGACGATCAGGATATTGCCGGCGGCTGCTTTGGCAAGCAACACCAGTGAAGCCACCGCAACATCGTTGAAGGTGCAGAAGCCGGCGCCTTGCGCGCGCCGCGCATGATGGCTGCCGCCGGCGGTATTGCAGGCGATGCCGTTCAGCAACGCCAGCCGCGCCGCCAGCACTGTGCCACCCGTTGCGAGCTGCGCCCTGAGCGAGACGCGTGGGCCTACCGGAAAGCCGATCTCGCGTTCGATTTTTTCTGGCACTTCGCAGGCCAGCACCTGGTCGACATAGCCGGTGGCATGGGCAAGCTTCAGCCATGATGCCGGCGCCGGTTCGGGCACATTGAGCGCGGCGGGGCTGGCCAGTCCGCGCGCGCCCAAGGCTTCCATCAGCAGCTTGTATTTGCTCATCGGAAAACGATGGTTGACGGCGAAGCCGGCGTCGTAGTCGGGATGATGAACGATCTGCAGGGGCATGAGCGGCAGGTGCTTTTTAGAGCGACTTCGGGTCAGAGCGGCTTGGATGCCCATTGATCGAGGCTGGTGTCGCGCAACTCGTGCAGCGACTTGAGCCGTTGCATGTCCGCGAACCGGGCCATACCGGCAAGAATGCGGCCCGGCAGTGCCGGCCCGGCATAGATCATGCCGGTATAGAGTTGGACGAGATCGGCGCCGGCGCGGATCTTTTCAAGTGCCGTCTCCGCGGAATCGACGCCGCCGACGCCGATGATGGCCGGGTCCCGGCCAAGCAGTTTGCGCATCTTTGCCAGCACGATGGTCGAGCGCTCGAATAGCGGTTTTCCCGAAAGCCCGCCGGTCTCGCCGGCAAGATCGGCGCTGCGCAGCCGCGGCCGCGCGATGGTGGTGTTGGAGACGATGACGCCGTCTATTGCGTTCTCGGTGACCTCGGCGGCGATATCCTCCAGCTCGGCCTCGACCAGGTCCGGCGCGATCTTCAGAAAGATGGGCGGCTGCGCGGCCGCTGCCGCACGTGCGGCCATGACGCGCGACAGCAGCTCGCCAAGCTGTTCACGCGCCTGCATGTTGCGCAGGCCCGGCGTGTTCGGCGAGGAGATGTTGACCGTCAGATAGCTGGCGTGTGGCGCAAACCTGGCAACGCCGCGTTCATAGTCACCGACGCGGTCGGTGCTGTCCTTGTTGGCGCCGATATTGACGCCGACGATGCCGGCGCGACCCTTGCGGGCGGCAAGCCGTTGTTCGGCGGCCGCGTGACCCTCGTTGTTGAAGCCCAGCCGGTTGATCACCGCTTCGTCGGATGTCAGCCGGAAAATGCGCGGCTTCGGGTTGCCGGCCTGCGGCAGCGGCGTGATCGTGCCGACCTCGGCAAAGCCGAAGCCAAGGCCAAGCAGCGCATCGGGAACCTCGGCGTTCTTGTCGTAGCCGGCGGCCATGCCGAGTGGATTGGGGAAATCGATGCCACAGACGCTGACTTTCAGCCTGTCGTCGCGCACGGGTCTCCCGCCTATCGGCAGCCCGCATTTCAGCGCCGCGATCGACAGGCCGTGGGCGGCTTCCGGATCGAATGCGAACAGGAACCTCTGGCCGAGCCGGTCGAGCACGCTCATTCGGCCTCCAGCGTCGGGAATTGATGCAGGCCATCGGTGCCGAGCTGCAATGATTGCACCCAGACGACGGCGTTGAGGTCGAGCGGGCCGTAAAGATGCGGGAACAGCGCACCGCCCCGCGAGACCTCGTATTTCAGCGCATCACCCAGTCTGGATCCATCGACGGCGACCAGCAGCAGCCCGGTCTGGCCGGCAAAGTGTTTTACCGCGGTTTCCTTCGCCTGGCCGGCAGTGGAAAAATGAATGAAGCCGTCGGCGACATCGATCGACGCGCCGACGAAGCGGCCATTTCTTTCGGCCTCGCGCCACAGCGGTTCAGGCACTATCTTGTAGATAAGCTGAGACATGGTTGCGCTATAGTCCGAACCAATCGTACGGGGAAGAGGCAAGCAGGTTCCGGAAAAGTGTCACACGGTTTTCCGACAGGAACCTGCGTCAAGGTAAAGGCCAGGGTTCTTCCCCATTTCCGGCGCAAACATGCGATAAGATTGCGCTTACTGGCCTATGGAGGACAAACAATATGCGTCCGCAGCACGTCTTGATCCCTGCAGCCCTCGTCTCGCTCGTCGCGGCATCAGCCTTTTCCGAGGAAGCCGACCGCTACCGGTTGGAAAAGTCGGCCACCGGCTATGTCCGCATGGACACGCAGACCGGTGCGATGTCGATCTGTGAGGAGCGTTCCGGCCAGCTCGTCTGCAAGATGGCGGCCGATGAACGCGCCCCCTTCCAGGACGAGATCGACCGGCTGCAAAATTCGGTGAAGGCGCTCGACCAGCGCGTCGTCAAGCTCGAGAACTCGCTTGCCGCCCGCTTTGAGTCGACATTGCCCAGCGAGGAGGATTTCAACAAGACGATGAGCTACATGGAGCGCTTCCTGCGCGGCTTCATGGGCATCGTCAAGGACATGGAAAAGGACAGCGGCGAGGATGGCCTCAAGCCCAATTCGCAAAAAACCTGAGCACCGTTCACCGGGGAAGCCCGGCGCACCGGCTTGCCGCTTGAAAACGGCTGATATCGCCGCATAATCGTTCGACTGATCCCGCAAGAAGCAGACAATCATCAATGGGATTCGGGGAGGGCCATGTGTCGTCGGGCTATACTTTCGTCGTCGCTGACGATCATCCGCTTTTTCGCGGCGCGCTGAGAGAGGCGCTTGCCGGCATCGGCGACGTCGCTGGCATTCATGAGGCCGGCGATTTCGAAAGCGCCAAGGCGCTGGTCGTGGCCAATGAGGACGTCGATCTGGTGCTGCTCGACCTGTCGATGCCGGGCGCGAGCGGCCTTTCCGGCCTGATCTCGCTGCGCGGCATCCATCCGACGGTGCCGCTGGTGGTGGTGTCGGCGCATGACGATCCGGTGACCATCCGGCGCGCGCTCGACCTCGGCGCTTCGGGTTTCATCTCCAAATCGGCCAGCATGGAGGAGATCCGCAGCGCTGTGCAGTCGGTGCTTGCCGGCGACATCGCTGCGCCCACCGGCATCGATCTCGGCGTCGAGCGCGATCCCGAGATATCCGATCTGATCAAGCGGCTGCAGACGCTGACGCCGCAGCAGACGCGCGTGCTCGGCATGCTGGCCGAAGGTCTGCTCAACAAGCAGATCGCCTACGAGCTCGGTGTCTCCGAAGCGACGATCAAGGCGCATGTCTCGGCCATTCTGCAGAAGCTTGGCGTCGACAGCCGCACCCAGGCGGTGATCCTGCTGTCCAAGATCGGCAGCGACCCGCTGGCGGCGGCCGGCTGACCCTCCGGCGCTACTCGGCTGCCGACGCCAGCGGTCTGACCCTCGCCATCATCGAGCGCAGCACCGCTGGTTTGAGCGGCTTGTTGATCACCGGCACGTCGAGCCTGCCGGCGCTGGCGCGCACCTCGCTCGAGCGGTCGGCGGTGACCAGCACCGCCGGCATGTCATGGCCATGGATAGCGCGCAGTTTGGCGATCGCGTCAAGGCCGGTCTCGCCGTCGAGATGATAGTCGGCAAGCACGATGTCGGGTCGACGCATGCCGGACCCCTCGAGGTCCCCCGAGCCGGCAAACGTGTCGACGCTGCAGCCCCAGCCTTCGAGCAGCAGCCGCATGCCGTCGAGGATGCGGGCGTCGTTGTCGATGCAGAGCACGCGGAGCCCGGCAAGCGAAGCAGCCGTGCGGACCGGCGCCTTGGTCTCGATCTCGCGCCGCGGCTCCTGCACTGCCGCGACCGGCAGGACGACGGAAAAGCGCGTGCCCTTGCCCGGGCTTGAAAATATCTGGAGTTCGAGGCGCAAGACGCGAGCGATGCGGTCGACGATCGAAAGGCCGAGCCCCAGGCCTTCGGCTTCGCGAGCGCCCTCATCGAGCCGGGTGAATTCGTGAAAGACCGTGTTCAGCTTGTCGGCGGCAATGCCGATGCCGGTGTCGATCACCTGTATCTCGGCAAGTTCGCCGCGCCGCCGCACGCCGACCAGGATGCGGCCATGGCGGGTGTATTTGATGGCATTGGATACGAGGTTCTGGATCAGGCGGCGCAACAGATTGCGGTCAGTCGTCACGCTGAGCGACGATGGCATGATCGTCAGGCTGAGTTTCTTCTCGGCGGCAAGCGGCTGAAAGTCGTTGCCGATCTGGCGCAGCAGTCCGTCCAGGCTGAAGGCCGTGTCGTCCGGTTTCATCGCGCCGGCGTCGAGACGGGAAATGTCGAGGACTGCGCCGAGAATGGTCTCGACCGATTCCAGCGAGGATTCGATGTTGATCGCGGCCTTGCCCGCAGGTCCCTTGCCGGCCTTTTCGATCAGCGACGAGCAATAGAGACGAGCAGCGTTCAGCGGTTGCAGGATGTCATGGCCGGCGGCAGCGAGGAAGCGGGTCTTGCCGAGATTGGCCTCCTCCGCCAGCATCTGTGCCTGTGCCAGCTCCTCGTTGACGCGGGTCAGTTCGACGGTGCGGTTCTTGACGCGCTGTTCGAGCGTTTCATTGGCACGCTTCAGCGCGAGGTCCTGCTCGACGCGCCCGGAAATGTCGGCATAGGTGGCGACGATGCCGCCATCCGGCATCGGGTTGGAGCGCAATTCCAGGATGCGGCCGCTGGTCTTCAGCTCCATCTGCCAGGGGCTGACGAAGCTGGTGAGGCGGTTGAGCATCGCCACCCGCTGGTCGGCCGGAATGTCGCCGCGCTCGGCAAGGTGGCGCAGGATGCGGTCGAGCGAGACGCCGACCTGGCCCATCTCGTCGGGCAGGTCGAACAGCGCCCGATATTGGCGGTTCCAGCAGATCAGCCGGAAATCCCTGTCGAAGACGGTGATGCCCTGTTCCATCTGGTCGAGCGCGATCTGCAGCAGGTCGCGGTTGTGCTGCAGCGCTTCGGTGGCGTCGTCGAGCAGGCGAAAGGCGTCCTTCGCCTCTCGATCATTGCGGCGCAGCAGCAGCGACAGGATGAGCCGCGCCGAAGAGGAGCCGACGGCACTTGCCAGAAGCTGCTCGGAGAAACGGATGACGTCCATGCTGGCCTGCTCGTTGCCGTGCAGCGAAGCGCCGTTGCTCTTTTCGAACGACTGAAACGACCGTTCAGTGCGTTCGACGCCGAGATAGCGCGCGATGGTGTCCTTGAGGTCGTTGACGGTGACGGTGGTGCGGAAGCGGCGCAGGCTCGGCATCGGGCTCGCCTCGCGCGGCACGAAAATCGACGCCTGGATGCGCTCCAGCGGCACCGACGCGCGCGACAGCGAGCCTAGCACGAAGAACAGTGTGTTGACCGACAGGCTCCACAGGACACCGTGGTTCAGCGGCTCGGCGACGGTGCCGAACAATGCTTGCGGCCGCAACGCTTCGAAACCGAACAGGCCGTGGACGACGATGCCGGTATCGGACGCGGCGAGCGAAGGAAGCAGCAGCGTATAGCTCCAGACGACGATGCCGGCGACCATGCCGAGCGCCGCCCCCCTGCCGTTGGCGCCGCGCCAGATCAGTCCGCCGATCAAGGCCGGCGCGAACTGCGCGATCGCGGCGAACGACATCAGGCCGATCGAGGAGAGCCGCGCGCTGTTGGTGCTCTCGCGATAATAGAGGAAGGCGACGAACAGCATGATGAAGATCGCCGCCCGTCGCACGTTGAGGATGAGCGCTGACCAGTCCTCGTTCTCCGATGTCGTGGTCTTGAGCAGGCGACGCACAAACAGTGGAATGACGAGATCGTTGGAGATCATGATCGACAGCGCGACGCTTTCGACGATCACCATCGCGGTCGCCGCCGACAGGCCGCCGATGAACGCCGCCATGGCCAACACATCGTGACCGCTGAGCAGCGGCAGCGACAGGACATAGAGGTCGCTGCTGGTCCTGGTGCCGACCAGCGCCAGGCCGGCGAGCGCGATCGGCAGCACGAAAAGGTTGATCGCCACCAGATAGAGCGGAAACACCCATGTCGCGGTGCGCAGTTCGGCCTCGCTGCGGTTCTCGACGATGGTGACATAGAACTGGCGCGGCAGCATGATGATGGCGAAACCGCTCAAACATGTCAGCACCAGCCAGGTTGCGAGCGAGGTGCTGTAGCCCATCGCTTGCTGAACTTGCGAATTCTCGGCGAGCTTGTCGACCATATCGCCCGGGCCGCCGAAGATCAGGAAGGTCACCATCAGGCCGATCGCCAGGAAGGCGGCGAGCTTGACCACAGTTTCGACCGCTACCGCCAGCACCAGCCCGTCCTGGTGTTCGGTGGCGTCGGCGTGGCGCGTGCCGAACAGCACCGCAAATAGCGCAAGCAGCATGGCGACGACCAGCGAGATGTCGCTGACGAATGGATCGAACGAAGGCGGCGAGCCGGTATAATGCTCGACCATCAGGCTGACCGAGCCGGAAATCGCCTTCAACTGCAATGCCATGTAAGGCACCGCGCCGATCGTCGCGATCAGCGTGGCGATCGCTGCCACGGCAAAACTCTTGCCGTAGCGGGCGCCGAGGAAGTCGGCGATCGAAGTGATCTTCTCTGTCTTGGCCAGCCTGACGATGCGCCGAAGCAGCGGAAAGCCGAACACGAACACCAGCACCGGGCCGATATAGATGCCGAGGAATTCGAGGCCGCGCTCGGAGGAAAGGCCGACCGAACCGAAGAAGGTCCAGGAGGTGCAGTAGATCGCCAGGCTGAGCGCATAGATGAAGGGCCGGGCCCGGTCAGGCCCGGATGTCGTCGAGCGTTGGTCGCCGAGGCTGGCGATGACGAACAGCAACGTCACATAGGCGATCGCGATGATGACGATGAACCAGCCCTGCACGGCCTAAAAATCCTCCCTTGCCGGTTTTTGCATCCGGCATGCTGAGACGCAATCACAGCTTGGCGATCAAGTCCATCGCGGCTTTCGGCGCAGGATGGCTGCGGCTTCGGGAAATTTTGGCCGGAACCGGTCTTTTGCCGATGCTGCAACCGCAGGTTTTTGCTATTGTGCCAGTTGGGGGTACGAAGCGGGGCCGAACGAAGCGGGCAGAGGCGGCGGCCTGACCCGTCAGGACAAGGAGGGTCGGATGCTGAAAGAATTCCAGGAATTCATTTCCAGGGGCAATGTCATGGACCTGGCCGTCGGCGTCATCATCGGCGCCGCCTTCGGCAAGATCGTCGAATCCCTAGTCAACGACATCATCATGCCGATAATCGGGGCGATTTTCGGCGGACTCGACTTCAACAATTATTTCCTGCCCTTGTCCTCAGCGGTCAACGCCACATCGCTGGCGGAAGCCAAGAGGCAGGGCGCAGTCTTCGCCTATGGCAGTTTCATCACCGTGGCGCTGAACTTCATCATCCTCGCCTTCATCATCTTCCTGATGGTCAAAGCGGTGAATGATCTGCGCAGGCGGCTGGAGCGTGAGAAGCCCATTGCGCCTGCTGCCGCTCCGCCGGCCGATGTCGCGCTGCTCACCGAAATTCGCGATCTCCTCGCCAGGAAATAGCGCAGGGGCAAGATCTCTGGACCAAAACCCCGGTCGATTTCGGCCGGGGTTTTCTATTTTCGCCTGTCGCAAAACACGCTAGCTGTCCGGAAGGCGAAAAACGGATCCATCCATGACCCTGATCGAGAATTTGCGCGCCGAGGCCCGGGCCGCGCCCGAAAGCGGCATTGTCGCCGTCATGAATCGCGGCCGCGACCGCGACGGCATGATCCCGCTCTGGGCCGGCGAGGGCGACCTACCGACGCCCGCCTTCATCACCGATGCCGCTGCCCGGGCGCTGGCCGGCGGCGAAACCTTTTATACCTGGCAGAAAGGCATCCCCGAACTGCGGCAGGCGCTCGCCCGCTATTACATCAGGCATTTCGGCAAGAGCTTCGCCGAGCAAGAATTCATCGTCACCGGCTCTGGCATGCATGCCATCCAGCTGGCGCTCGACGCTGTCGCCGGCAATGGCGACGAGGTCGTCTATCTGTCGCCGGCCTGGCCGAACTTCGCCGCAGCCGCCGGCGTGGCGGGCGCCGTCCCCGTCGCAGTCACGCTCGACCAGTCCGGCAATGGCTGGTCCTGCGACATCGGCAAGATCGAGGCGGCGATCACGCCAAGGACAAAGGCGCTGTTCGTCAACACACCGTCCAACCCGACCGGTTGGACCGCCGACAGGCAGACGCTGCAGGCGATCCTCGACCTTGCCCGCGAACGGGGGCTGTGGATCATCGCCGACGAGATCTATTCGCTGTTCCACTACGGCGACAGCCGCGCGCCGTCCTTCATCGACATCATGGCCGACGAGGATCGCATCCTGTTCGTCAACAGTTTTTCCAAGAACTGGTCGATGACCGGCTGGCGGGTCGGCTGGATCAAGGTCCATCCCTGCCTGCAGCAGGTGTTCGAGAACCTGGTCCAGTATTCGACCTCCGGCGTTGCCCAGTTCATGCAGCGCGGCGCGGTCGTCGCCCTCGACGAAGGCGACGCCTTCATCGTCGAGCAGGTGGAGCGGGCGAGGGCGGCGCGTGACCTGGTCTGCGGCATCCTGGCTGCGACCGGCAGGGCACGCTTTACCGTGCCGCAGGGCGCGTTCTATCTGTTCTTCGCAGTCGACGGCATCACCGATTCACGCGCCGCCGCCTTCGACATCGTCGACCGCGCCAATGTCGGCCTGGCGCCCGGAACCGCATTCGGTCCCGGCGGCGACGCCTTCCTCAGGCTATGCTTCCACCGCCGCCTCGACCAGCTCGAGGAGGCCGCGCACCGGCTGGCGAAGTGGATGAAAAGTGTGTGAGGTTGTTGAGGTCCGCGCCAAGCCGGACAGCTGCGAACCGTTGCACTCCTTGGCCAACGTAACGGCATGGATCCTAGGGTCTGCGCCGCGTCGCTTCGCTCCTTGCTACGCCCTAGGAAGACGAAGGTAGCGGAAGCTCAGCCGCCGGACTTCGGCACCAGCAGCGGAATGACGCGGTCGCTTTCCCTCACCGCCGGCCGGCCCGCAGAACCGTAAGAGATGCCCAAGGCATCCCAGGTCTCGACCAGCGCGTCCTGAAGCGCCGCGATCAGCTGATCCGAATGGAATGGCGTCGGGGTGATGCGCAGCCGTTCGGTGCCGCGCGGCACGGTCGGGTAGTTGATCGGCTGGATGTAGATGCCGTGGACGCCGAGCAGGCGGTCGCTGGCCATCTTGCACAGTTCGGGATCGCCGACAAGCAGCGGCACGATGTGGGTAGCGGAGTCCATCACCGGCAGGCCCGCGGCGGTAAGAACCTGCTTCGTCCGCGTCGCCTGGCGCTGCTGCGCGGCGCGTTCGGCCTGTGAGCGCTTGAGATGGCGGATCGACGTGGTCGCCGCGGCGGCGATGGCCGGCGGCAGTGCCGTGGTGAAGATGAAGCCCGGCGCATAGGAGCGCACGGCATCGACCACCGCACTTGTGCCGGTGATATAGCCGCCGAGCGTGCCGAACGCCTTGGCCAGCGTGCCTTCGATGATGTCGATACGGTCGGCCAGCCCTTCGCGCTCGGTGATGCCGCCGCCGCGCGGTCCGTACATGCCGACGGCATGCACCTCGTCGATATAGGTCATGGCGTTGTAGCGCTCGGCAAGTTCGACGATCTGTTTGATCGGCGCGATATCGCCATCCATCGAATAGACGCTCTCGAAGACGATCAACTTGGCGCGCTCGCGGCCCGCCGCCTGCAGCAGGCTTTCGAGATGCGCAACGTCGTTGTGGCGGAAGATCTTCTTCTCGGCGCCCGAACGCCGCACGCCCTCGATCATCGAGGCGTGGTTCAACTCGTCCGAGACGATCAGGCAGTTGGGCAGCAGCCGCGCAATGGTCGAGATCGAAGCTTCGTTGGAGACGAAGCCGGAGGTAAAGACGAGCGCGGCTTCCTTGTCGTGCAGGTCGGCCAATTCCAGTTCGAGCTCGACCAGCGGATTGCTGGTGCCGGAGATGTTGCGGGTGCCACCGGCGCCGGATCCCATCTTGCCGGCGGCGTTCTGCATGGCGGCGATGACGTCGGGATGCTGGCCCATGCCGAGATAGTCGTTGGAGCACCAGACGGTGATTTCCTGGGCGCGGCCGTTGGCGCGCCAGATGGCGCGTGGGAAGTTCCCCACGATGCGCTCGAGGTCGGCGAAGATGCGATAGCGACGCTCGGCGTGGAGCTGGTCGATCGCGTCTTCGAAGAACCGCTGATAGTTCATTTCGGCTTCCCAATTTTTCCGTGGGATCATAATCATTGCCCTATTCGCCGTCTACTTGGCCTTTTTGGTCAAAATGCCACGCCCCAAGCCTGTTTCCTAACGGCCACGGATCATGGCCTATTCCCTTGATGTGGATCAATTTTGTTTCAGGACGATGCCATGCGCCGATGAGACTGGTTACCGCAGGCACTGATGGACATGGACTAATGGCCTGGCGGCAGACTTTCCAGTAAGGCGGGTGTTGAGACAGCTTCCGACAAATCTTGAGCAGCGAGGACACGGATGACGGTTTTGGTGACAGGCGGCGCCGGCTATATCGGCAGCCATATGGTCTGGGAACTGCTGGACGCGGGCGAGAGCGTTGTCGTCCTCGACCGGCTTTCGACGGGCTTCGAATGGGCGGTGGCGCCGGAGGCAAAGCTTGTCGTCGGCGATGTCGCCGACAAGGAGCTGGTCGGCGGGGTCATCCGCGACAATCATGTCGATGCGATCATCCATTTTGCCGGCTCCATCGTGGTTCCCGAATCGGTCGCCGACCCGCTCGGCTATTACGAGAACAACACCTGCAAGACGCGCACGCTGATCGAGACCGCGGTGCGCGAAGGCGTGCCCAATTTCATCTTTTCCTCGACCGCCGCCGTCTATGGCGGCGCCGGGCTGGAGCCGGTGCGCGAGGATGCGCGCCTTGCACCGGAATCGCCCTATGGCCTGTCCAAGCTGATGAGCGAATGGATGCTGCGCGACGCCGCAATCGCCCACGGCTTGCGCTATACGGCGTTGCGCTACTTCAACGTCGCCGGCGCCGATCCGAGGGGCCGCACCGGCCAGTCGACGCCGGGCGCCACGCATCTGATCAAGGTCGCCTGCGAGACGGCGCTCGGCAAGCGGCCCTTCATGGAGGTGTTCGGCACCGACTATCCGACGCCCGACGGCACTTGCATGCGCGACTACATCCATGTCAGCGATCTGGCGGCGGCGCATCGGCTGGCGCTGGAACGGCTGCGCGCCGGGGGGAAAAGCCTCGTCGCCAATTGCGGCTACAGCCACGGCTATTCGGTGCTCGAAGTTATCGACAGCGTGCGCCGCGTCTTTGGCCATGATTTCGACGTACGGATCGGCGAGCGCCGTGCGGGCGACGCGGCGGCGGTGGTCGCCAATTCGGAGCTGGCGCGCCGCGAGCTCGGTTGGACCCCGCAACGCGATGACCTCGACCGGATCGTCGCCGACGCGCTGGCCTGGGAGCGTATCCTGACCGGCAAGAATTCGGCGCGGAGCTGAAGTCCCGGTTTTTCCTCCGTGGGCTCGCAGATCGAGCGTGGAAGCGCTATTGAAGGAGCTGCGCGGCTGAAACGTGGAGGCGTTTCGGCCGCGTCTGATCCTTTGGGGGCGGCATGAAGATATTGGTCCTTGGCGCTGGCGTCGTCGGCACGGCGGCGGCCTACTATCTGGCGAGCGACGGCCACGAGGTGACCGTGATCGAGCGCCATCCGATGGCGGCGCGAGGCACCAGCCAATCAAATGCGGGCCTGGTGTCGCCCGGCGACGCCACCGCCTGGGCCTCGCCCGCTGCGCTGAGGACGTTTTTGCGCGCGCTCTACAACCACGATCTCGGCATCAAGGTGCGGCTGCGCTTCGATCCTTATTTCTTCGCCTGGAGTCTGCGCTTCCTGCGCCAATGCACGCATGCGCGACTGCGCGCCAACACCGACATCAAGCTGCGCCTGGCGCTTTATTCGCGCGACTGCATCAACGCCATCTCGGCCGACACCGGCATTCACTATGACGAGCGCAAGAAGGGCATTCTCTATTTCTTCCGCTCGCAGCAGAGTTTTGATAGCGGCACCGACAATTACCGCTATCTCGCCGAGCACGGTCTGCCGATCGAGATCGTCGGCCGCGAGCGGCTGGTCGAGCTCGAGCCCGGCCTTGCCGGCGCCAGGGACAGAATAGCCGGCGGCGTCTATTCACCGATCGACCAGACCGGCGACTCCAGCCAGTTCACCCGAAACCTCGCTGCCTATGCCGCCGAGAAACTCGGCGTCCAGTTCCTCTACGCCACGACGGTCGAAGGCCTCGACATCGAAGGCGATCGGGTGCGCGCGGTGATGACCTCGGCCGGCCCGATAACAGCCGACGCCGTGGTCATCTCGATGGGGCCGGAGAGCGGCCTGCTCGGCCGCCGCTACGGCGTCGACCTGCCGGTCTATCCGGTCAAGGGCTATACCGCGACCGTGCCTCTGGAGGACGAGAGCAAGGGCCCGACCATGGGCGGCGCCGACGAGGATCAGCTTATCGGCTATTCCAGGCTCGGCAACCGGCTGCGGCTTGCTTCGACCGCCGAGTTCACCGGCTTCGACCGCAGCCACAAGCCGAGCGATTTCGCCGCCATGTTCAGGACCGGCAAGGAGCTTTTCCCGGGCGCCTTCGACGAGAACAAGGCCGAGCTCTGGGCCGGTCTGCGGCCGATGATGCCGAACTCGGTGCCGGTCATCGGCAGGGCGCGTTACCAGAATCTCTATCTCGACACCGGCCACGGCCATGTCGGCTGGACCATGGCCTGCGGTTCCGGAAAATTCCTCGCCGATCTGGTCGCCGGCCGCAGGCCGGAGATCGACCCGCAAGGGCTGGTCTACGTCAATTGAGGGGGAATTAACCGTCGTGTCGGCACCGGGTCCATTCGCCCAGCACCCACTCGGCAAGCCAGCCGCATTCAAGCTCGCCAATCTGCGTCAGATTATCTTGCCTGACGGTGAGATGCTTGAAGCCGACAATTTCGAAATCTCCGCAGTCTGCGGGATGGTCGTGCTCGCCACAGGTTAATTGCCACTCCCCGTCGAGATGACGGATGACCAATGTGACTGGCCTCTCTGAGCGAAAGACATGTCCACATACAAGAGCCCTTGTTTCCGGCATGAACACGACCCATTCGGATTGATATTAATTCTCGCCAGCTACGATACCGAGAAGATAAATGCGCCTAGTACCGTGCACAATTTCTGAGTAAAAAATGTCCGGACCGCAAGTCGCCATCGACCTTGGCCGCATCGAGCGCAACGCGCGCAACATAGTCGACCGCTGCGCCCTGTCCGGCATCAAGGTCTTCGGCGTCACCAAGGGCACTTGCGGCATGCCGCAGGTGGCGCGTGCCATGCTGCGCGGCGGCGTCGCCGGCATCGCCGAATCGCGGTTCGAAAACATCCGCCGGCTGCGTGACAGCGGCATCAATGCCCCGATCATGCTGCTGCGCAGTCCGCCGATGGCGCGCATCGAGGAGGTGGTGCGCACTGTCGACATCAGCCTGCAATCCGAACTCGCCACCATCCGCGAAATATCGCGCATCGCCGAGCGCATGGGCCGCGTCCACGACATCATGCTGATGATCGATCTTGGCGATCTCAGGGAAGGCATCTGGCCGAACGACCTCATCCCGACGGTCGAGCAGATACTGGCGCTCAGCGGCGTGCGCATCGCCGGCATCGGCACCAATCTCGGCTGCTTCGGCGCCATCATGCCGACGCAGGAAAATCTCGGACAGCTCGTCGCCCATGCCTACAAGACCGAGCGCCTGTCCGGCGCAAGGCTCGACTGGATCTCTGGCGGCGCGTCATCGTCGCTGACGCTGCTGCTCGAAGGCAGGCTGCCCGCCGGCATCAACAATCTGCGGGTTGGCGAGGCGATCCTGCAGGGTGGCGTCGAAACCTTCCGCGAGACGCCGTGGGCCAAACTCGAACCCGATGCCTGCCGGCTGACCAGCGACATCATCGAGGTCAAGCTGAAGCCGTCGCGGCCGATCGGCCAATCCGGCTACGACGCTTTCGGCAACCAGCCGGTGTTTGCCGACGATGGCGACCGGTTGCGCGCCATCGCCAATATCGGCCGCGAGGATGTCTTGATCGAAGGTTTGACGCCAATTGCCAAGGGCGTGCGGGTACTTGGCGCCTCCAGCGATCATCTGCTTCTCGACGTGACCGATGCCGAGCCGCCACCCGCCGTCGGCGACCGTGTCGCCTTCCGCATGAGCTATGGCGCCATGCTGCTGGCAATGACCTCGGAATATGTCGAAAAGGCGCCAATGCACGATGTCGAGGATTTCTCCGGCCGCAAGATGGTGTCGATATCTGCCGAACCGGCGGCGGCCGGCATCCTGGCCAGGGAGGCGACCGGCGCCCGGCTGGAGGCGATGAATTTCGATGTCGTCGAACTGGCCGATATCGAGCGGCCGCCGTCCGGCCTGGTCCGGCTCACCGCCGGCAGCGACCGGCGCATCGCCCACAAGGCGCTGACGGCGACCGCGCGGGCGACGCACTCCTTCGGTTTGATCTGGATCGATTCCATCGCCGCGCTGATGCCCGAGGACGAAGACGGCATCGACCTGCCGGAAGCTTCGGTGCTGGCGCGGGCGCTCGGCCTCGATCACAAGCCCGGCGCGCTGCAGCCACAACTGTCGCCGGAAAACGTCGTCATTGTCGGTTTGCGCCATGCAGATCCGGCCGAGGCCCGGGTGCTGAAGGATTCGCGCGTCTGCGCCTTCACCATGACCGACATCGACGCCATGGGCATGCGCGACGTGATGCACGAGGCGATCCGCATCGCCTCCTCCGGCACGCAAGGCTTTCATGTCAGCTATTCGCCTGAGGTGACCGAATTCGCCGGCTGGGCGGCGGGCTCCGGCGGCATCACGGTGCGCGAAACGCATCAGGCCATGGAGGCGATCGCGTTGTCCGGCGGGCTGTTGTCGATGGACGTTTCCGGCCTGACATCAGGTTTGGAACTGCGATTGGCGGCGGAAACGGTCAATTTCGTCATGTCGGCGTTTGGCAAGCGGATTTTGTGATCAGCCCTGTGCGTCGACCGCCGCGCGCCATGAACGTGCATAATCCGCCCAGGCCGGGTCGACCGGCGGTTCGAACCTTTCGCCGGCGCCTTGTACCGTTCCTTGGACCGACGCCAACAGGGCGGCGCCGATGCTGGTGCCGGTTGCGGCCTCCGACGCGATGACGGCACGTGCGGTGGCTGCAGCGAGCATGCGCGTGAAAAGCCGGTTGCGCGCGAACGGGCCCTCGACGATGGTCGGGCCGTCGGCGCCGATCAGATCGAGGCAGGTGGCGGTCATCAGCGCCAGGTAGAAAGAGATGGCGGCAAAGCGCTGGCCGCCGTTGATGCCGTCCGCGTCGAGCCATGCTGCCCTGTGATGCGGGAACGGCCCCGAACCCTGTTGGGTCGAAGGCAGCAGGGACGTCTTCCGCGCGAGCACTGTGGCGATATCCTCTTCGGTCCAGTCTTCCGATTGGCCGTCCGTCAGCAGCGAAAACTCACGGCCGCCCATGAAGCGTGCCGACGGCACTGGATCACCGAGCGCGTTGACGTTGACCAGCGTGTCGCGCGCCGGGTCGAGCGTGACCTTGTTGCCGCCAACCGCCATCGACACCACCCAGGTGCCGGTCGAGACGACCGAGAACGGCGGCGTATCGGACAGGAGATGCGGCAGCAGCGAGGCGTTGGAATCGTGCAAGCCGCAAAACACCGGCGTTTGCGGATCAAGCCCGGTCCGTATCGCAAGCGCGGGCAGGATCGGGCCAAGGCGATCTTTCGCCGGCCGCACCGGCGCCATCAGATGGCGCCATTGCATCTTGTCGACCAGCGACGAAAAATCGGCCTTCCACGGGTTCCACAGATCGGTGTGGCAGCCAAGCGAGGTCACTTCATTGGCGGTGACGCCGGTCAGGCGCAAGGCCCAGTATTGCGGGTACATCAGCATCGCGGCGGCCTTCGCGAACTCCGCCGGGAAGCGCTTCTGCTGCCAGAACAGCTGCGCGCCGAGATTGAGGCCGACCGGCAGGCGCGGCGTGCCCGTCTCGGCGAAGGCCGGACGGTTCGTGTCATAGTCCTCGGCAAGGGTGTCGGGCCCGGCAAATTCATAGTCGAGCACCGGCAGCACCAGCTCGCCGGCAGTGTCCACCAGCACGCCCGTCGCGCCATGGGTGGTGATCGATATCGCGTCGATGCGCTGTTCGCGATTGATCTCGGCGAGGCTGTCGAGGATGAACGACCACAGAAGCTCGACATCGTGGTGCGGGTAGGGACCGTCAAGGACAGGCGCGTTCGCCATGCGGCGCAGCGCGATTTCGCGTACATCGGCGAGATCGACCAGCGCCAACTTGGCGTTGGTCTTGCCGATATCGATGACGGCGACGTAGCGGGTCATTCCATATGGAACATTGTTTCCAGCGGCACTGCCACCGGCTCGTTATCAGGCCCGGTCTCCATGATGTCGGCCATTTCAGCCCACCAGCGCTGCATCACCTTGTGCTGCGGCAGGTCGTCCATGCCGTGGCCGTCGCGCCGCCACAGCACGCCGAACAAGGTGTTGGTCTCATCGTCGAGATGGATCGAATAGTCGGAAACGCCGGCCTGTTTCAGCAGTGCGACCAGCGACGGCGAGATCTCGTCATGGCGCCTTTTGTATTCGGCCTTCATGCCGGGATTGAGCTTCATCTTGAACGCGTATTTCTCGGCCATCACGTAAAACGCTCCCGCCGCACCCGCCGCCAGACGATGGGCAGCGCGATGACGATGATCAGCAGCAGGCCGATGAAGATCGACATGACGATGCCGGGCACATTGAGCAGCCCGAGGCCGAAAGTCACCAGCCCCATGATGAAGGCGGCGAGCACCACGCCCAAAATGCTGCCGGCGCCGCCCAGGATGCTGACGCCACCCAGCACCACCATGGTGATGACTTCCAATTCATAGCCTTGCGCGATCGATGGCCGGGTCGAGCCGAGCCGGGAGGTGATCAGCACCGAGGCGATGCCCGCCATCAGCCCGGTCAGGCAGAACAGGATGAACTTGATGCGGCCGACACGCACGCCGGAAAACTGTGCCGCGACCGGGTTGTTGCCGATGGCGAAGACGCGGCGGCCGAAGCTGGTCCGGTGCAGAAGGAACCAGTAGATGACCGCCGCGACGAGGAACAGCGTCAGTTCGAACGACACCACCCACCAGACATAGCCCTGGCCGAAGAAGGCGAAGCTGGAGGGATAGCCTTTGTAGGCCTGGTCGCCCAGGACGATGAAGGCGATGCCGCGAAACAGGCTCATCGTGCCGATGGTGACGACGATCGACGGCAGGCCGAGCCTGGTGACGAGCAGCCCGTTGAAGGCGCCGCAGCCGAGCCCGACCAGGATGCCGATCGCCACCAGCACCGGCGTGCCGGCGCCGGCCTGCACCGCCATGCCCATCATCGTCGAGGCCAGTGCAATGATGGCGGCGACCGACAGGTCGATCTCTCCGGAAATGATCAGCAGCGCCATGGCGAGCGCGATCAGCGCCTTCTCGGTGAAGTTGAAGGTCAGGTCCGACAGCGACCACGCGTCGAGGAAATAGGGCGAGGCGAAGCTGTTGACGGCAAAGATGGCGACCGCCACCGCGACCAGCAGCGCCTCCCACGAGAAGATCGCCGAGTTGAGCGGCGTGTCGAGCCGGTCGGGAATGTGGCGCGGGGCTGGGGTGTCGGTCATGCCGCTTCCGCCTTCTTGAGAATAATGCGGCCTTGCCGGCGTTCGCCGCGCGCGTTGAGCACCACGGCCAGGATGATGGCGCTGCCCGAAATCGCCATCTGCCAGAACGGCGAGATGTTGATGACCGGCAGCGCGTTGGAGATGATGCCGAGGAACAGCGCACCAAGCACTGCGCCGCCGACCGAGCCGATGCCGCCGGCGATCGAGATGCCGCCGATGACGCAGGCGGCGATGATGTTGAGCTCGTAGCCATTGGCGACCTCGACCGAGGCGATGACATAGCGTGAGATCCAGAGATAGCCGCACAGACCGGCGGCCATCCCCGAGATGCAGAAGACAATGAACTTGGTGCGGCCGACATCGATGCCGGCGTAGATCGATGCTGTCGGATTGACGCCGATGGCATAGACCGAGCGGCCGAGCGCGGTGCGCGTCATCAACAGGAAGAACAAGGCGATGACCAGTATGGCGATCCACGACAGCACTGGAATGCCGAGAAAGGCCGCGCGCTGCAGGCCGATGAAATCAGGGCTCATCTGATCGGCATTGACCCAGGCGCCGCCTGAAATGACGAAGGTGGCGCCGCGATAGATGGTGAGCGTGCCGAGCGTCACCACGATCGAGGGAATGTTCAGCCGCCATACCAGCAGGCCGTTGATCGCGCCGAGCACCAGGCCGACCAGAAGTGCGATGACGATCAGCAGCGGGATCGGGATTGCCGGATGCGCGGCGTTCAGCATCGCCACCACCATGCCGGTGAAGCACAGGTTCGACGCCATCGACAGGTCGATCGAGCGGGTCAGGATCACCACCATCTGCCCCAGCGCCAGGATCATCAGGATCGAGGTGTCGTTGAACACCTGGCGCAGATTGCCGAAGGCGGCAAAGCCCGGAAAGCGCATCGAGATCAGCCCGATCAGCACGACGATTGCCGCGAGCAGCCAGACTTCGCGATATTTGAGCACAACCTTCATGCCACAATCCCTGCTGCCGTCTTGACCAGCGTTTCGGCGTCGAGCCCCTTGTTGTCATAGATCGCGGCGATGCGGCCCTCGCGCATGACGACGACTCGGTCGGACATGCCGAGGATCTCGGGCAGTTCGGACGACACCATGATCACCGACAACCCTTGAGCGACCAGCTCGGCCATGAAGCCGTGCACGGCGGCTTTCGAGCCGATGTCGATGCCTTTGGTCGGCTCGTCGAGGATGATCACCTTGGGCGCGGTCGCCAGCCATTTGGCGATGACGATCTTCTGCTGGTTGCCGCCCGACAAAGTGCCGACGTCCTGGCTGAGCGAGGCGGCGCGCAGATCGAGCCGCTCGGTATAGGAACGGGCTAGCGCGAACTCTTCGGCCAGCTGCAACACGCCTGACTTGGATGTGCGCTTGAGCGAGGGCAGCGAGATATTCTGGAAGATCGGCAGGCCGATCACCACGCCTTGCTTGCCGCGTTCTTCCGGCACGTAGACGATGCCGGCGTCGATCGAATCCGCCGCCGATTTCGGCATGATCGCCTTGCCTTCCAGCGTGATGGTGCCGCTGCTGGTGCGGGTGATGCCTGAAATCGCCTGCATCACCTCGCTGCGCCCGGCGCCGACAAGGCCGTAGAAGCCGAGGATCTCGCCTCTGTGCAGCTCGAAGCCGATGTCGTCGAACTCGGTCGGGTGCGACAGGCCGGAGACGGCAAGCACCGGCGCGCCGATCTCGGCCTTGCGCTGCGGAAAGATGTGATCGACGGCGCGGCCGACCATCATGCGCACGATCTGGCTCTGGCCGGCATCCCTGATCAGGCCTTCGCCGACCATCTCGCCGTCGCGGAACACCGTGTAACGGTCGGCGATGCGATAGATCTCGTCGAACTTGTGGCTGATGAACAGGATCGCCTTGCCTTCGCTCTTCAGGAACTCGACCAGCAAAAACAGCTCCTCGATCTCCTTCAGCGACAGCGCTGCGGTCGGCTCGTCCATAATGACGATCTGGGCGTCGATCGACATGGCGCGGGCGACTGCGACGAGGTGCTTGTTGGCGATGCCGAGATCCTTCAGCCGCGCATCGGCGTCGATGTGGCCGGCGCCCATGGTGTTCAGTACTTCACGGGCATTCTTGCGCATGGTGCGCCAGTCGATGGTGCCGAGGCGCGATCGCGGCGCATGGCCGAGAAAGATGTTCTCGGCCACCGTCAGGTCGTCGAACAGCACGGTTTCCTGGTGGATGGCGGTGATGCCGTGCCCGAAGGCGGCATGGGCGCTGGGCAAGGTCACGGCCTGGCCATCGATACTGATCGTGCCTGTGTCAGGCTGGTAGATGCCTGTCATGATCTTGACCAGCGTCGACTTGCCGGCGCCGTTCTCACCGATCAGCGCGGTCACCTGGCCGGGGTAGAGCGACAGGCTGACGTCGTTCAGCGCGCGCACGCCGGGAAAACTCTTCGAGATGCCGGACAGGGTCAGGCGCGGAGCCGCAGCCAATGGCTGCTCAGTGGTCGGGTCGAGTTGGGCTGTCGTGTCCATAGTCGTATCAAGCCCTGAAGCAAGTTTCGTTTGAAGGCGCGGCGGAACCTGAGCCCCGCCGCGCCGGCTTGAAGGGCTCCAGGATCAATAGATCTTGGAGAACTCTTCGATGTTCGACTTGTCGAACTTGAAGGGCGGAGCCATCGCGGCCGAGTTGGTGTCGTCGAGGGTGACCTTGCCGACACGGCCGATCGACAGCGTCGCACCCGGCTTGGCTTCTTCCTTCTTTACCGCCAGATCATGGGCGAGGTAGACGGCCGAGTAGCCGAGATCGATCGGGTTCCACAGTGCGACAGCCTGGCTGGCGCCGTTGTCGATGAACTTCTTGAACTCCGACGGCAGCGCCAGGCCGGTGACATTGACCTTGCCGATCAGGCCCTGGTCGGTCACCACCTGCGCGGCGGCCACGACGCCGACGGTGGTCGGTGCGATGATCGCCTTGAGGTTCGGATAGGATTTCAGCAGGCCCTTGGCCTCGTCCGTGCTCTTGGCCGAGTCGTCGTCGCCATAGACGGTGGCGACGAGATTGATCTTGGGGAATTTCTCCGGCAGCACCTTCTTGGCCGCTTCGATCCAGGCGTTCTGGTTGGTCGCGGTCGACGAAGCCGACAGTATGGCGACATCGCCGCCTTCCGGCAGATAGTCGGCGGCAAGCTTGATGATGGTCTCGCCGATCAGGTTGGTGTCCGAGGGGTTGAGGTGGAGCTGGCGGCCTTCCGGAGCGACGCCGGAATCCCACGAGATGACGGTGATGCCGCGATCCATCGCCTTCTTCAGCGCCGGCACCAGCGCGTCGGCGTCATTGCCCGAAATGGCGATCGCGTTGACCTTTTGGGCGATCAGCGAATTGATCACCTCGATCTGCGCTTCGGCGGTCGCCTTGGTCGGGCCGGTGTAGATGATATCGACGTCGCCGAGTTCCTTGGCCGCCTCTTCGGCGCCCTTGTTGGCGGCATCGAAGAAGCCGTTGCCGAGAGACTTCACCACCAGCGCGATCTTGACGTTCTCGGCATAGGCCGCATTCACGAAGATGGCGGCGGAGAACGCCGCCGTAACCATCAATTTCTTCAGAAAGCTCATCGAATATCCTCCCTTGAGCGTTGCATTCCATCGCCGCTGCGAACCCTCAGGCCTGCAGCGAAGATTCTTCCTTGTTGCCTAGCGTTGTGCGGGCGACGACCAGCGTCACACCGGCGGCCTCCAACATCTTGGCCTCGCGATCCTCGATGCCTTCGTCGGTGATGACCGTGGCAATGCGCGACAGGCCGCACAGGATCAGGCTCGAGCGTTTGCGGAATTTTGACGAGTCGACCAGCACCACCAGTTCGTCGGCCTGATCGATCAGTTTCTGCTCGGCCTGGATCAGCAGCGGATCGCCTTCCATCAGGCCGAGTGGCCCGAGCCCTTGCGCGCCCATGAACATGCGGCGCGCATAGAAATTGCGCGTCACGTCATTGTCGAAGGGCGACAGGATGATGTTCTGCTCGCGGTAGATGGTGCCGCCCGACAGCATCACCGTGTTCTTGGAGTGCTTGAGCAGGTGCTCGGCGATCGGAAAGGAATTGGTGAAGATCGGCATGCGGCGACCGGTCAGGAAATGCACCATCTGGAAGGTGGTGGTGCCGCCATTGATGATGATCGGCTCGCCGTCCTTGCACAGTTCCACGGCGTCCCGCGCGATCGCCCGCTTCTGCGCAGCGTTGATCGTCTCGTTGACGGAAAAAGGCCGGCCGGCAAGGCCGATGAATTGCGGCGGGGTGATCGCCTCGGCGCCGCCACGCACCCGGCGCAGGCGCTTTTGCACGTGCAGTGCCGCGATGTCGCGCCGGATCGTCGCCTCGGACGAGTCCGTCAGGTCGACCATCTCCTGCACCGTCACCACAGGCTTTTCCTGGACGGCGGACAAAATGATCCTGTGGCGCTCTTTCTCGTGCATGGTTCCTCCCTGCCAGCACATCTAGGCATTCAAAACGCGCAGTGTCAATCATTTCCGATCAGATAAATTCATTGTGCAATGCAATATGATCGATATTGATCGTTTGTGATTGACAACGCCGCCGCTTGCGTAGAAATTCGGACCAAAGGGACCGCACCGTTTGCGCGTCTCACGTCACGGGAGGATTACCTATGCTTGACAAGCGCTCCGGCACGCGCCTCGCCAATCTTTGGGATGAGGCGACAGCCCTGGGAATGAGCGAGCCGGAACGTCTCGTCTATCGCTCGAATGTTCTTGGCTCCGACAAGCGCGTCACCAACTATGGCGGCGGCAACACCTCTTCCAAGATCTGGCAAAAGGATCCGCTCACCGGCGAAAGCGTGGAAGTGCTGTGGGTGAAGGGATCCGGCGGCGACAGCGCCTCGATTAAAACAGACGGTTTCGCCACCCTCTACATGGACAAGTTGCGCGCGCTTAAGGGTCTCTATCGCGGCCTCGAGCATGAGGACGAGATGGTCGCCTATCTGCCCCATTGCACCTTCAATCTTAACCCACGCGCGGCCTCGATCGACACGCCGCTGCACGCCTTCGTGCCGAAGCCGCATGTCGACCACATGCATCCCGACGCCATCATCGCGATTGCCGCCGCCAAGGATTCGCAGGCGCTGACCAGGGAGATCTTCGGCGACGCGATCGGCTGGCTGCCATGGAAGCGCCCGGGCTTCGAGCTCGGCCTGTGGCTGGAAAAATTCTGCTCCGAAAATCCTGAGGCCAAGGGCGTTGTGCTGGCAAGCCATGGCCTGTTCACCTGGGGCGACACTCCAAAGGAATGCTACGAGACGACGATCTCGGTGATCAACCAGGCGATCGACTGGTTCGAGCGCAAGTCTGAAGGCAAGCCGATCTTCGGCGGCGAAGTCGTCAAATCGCTCGACGCGCCGGCGCGTCGCGCCGTGGCCGCAAGGCTGATGCCGAGGATCCGCGGCCTGATCTCGGAGAAAAGCCACAAGCTCGGCCATTTCGACGATTCGCCGGCCGTGCTCGAATTCGTCAATTCGAAGGATTTGCGCCCGCTGGCGGCGCTCGGCACCTCCTGCCCGGATCATTTCCTGCGCACCAAGATCCGGCCGCTGGTCATCGAATTCGACCCCAAAAATCCTGATGTCGACGCCGTCATCGCCCGTCTCGCCGACGATTTGGCGGAGTATCGCGTTGGCTACCAGACCTATTATGACAGGTGCAAGCATGCGGATTCGCCGCCGGTGCGTGATCCGAACGCCGTGGTCTATCTGATGCCCGGCGTCGGCATGTTCACCTTCGCCGGCGACAAGGCGACGGCGCGCATTTCGGGCGAATTCTACGTCAATGCCATCAATGTCATGCGCGGTGCCTCGACAGTGTCGACCTATGTCGGCCTGCCCGAGCAGGAAGCCTTCGACATCGAATACTGGCTGCTCGAAGAGGCGAAGCTGCAGCGCCTGCCCAAGCCGAAAGCGCTTGCCGGCCAGATCGCGCTGGTCACCGGCGGCGCCGGCGGCATCGGCCGGGCGACGGCCAACCGGCTGCTGCGCGAGGGCGCCTGCGTCGTGCTGGCCGACATCGACGAGACCGCCCTTGCCAGCGCCAATGACGAATTGGCCAAGGCCCATGGCAAGGATTTCGTGCGGCCGGTGGTGATCGACGTCACGTCAGAGGACCAGGTGATCTCCGGTTTCGCCGAGACGGCGGTCGAGTTCGGCGGCATCGACATCCTGGTGTCGAATGCCGGCCTGGCAACCTCGGCGCCGATCGAGGAGACGACGCTGGCGCTATGGAACAAGAACATGGACATCTTGTCGACCGGCTATTTCCTCGCGTCGCGCGAAGCATTCCGGCTGTTTCGGGCGCAGAAGATCGGCGGCAATGTCGTCTTCGTCGCCTCCAAGAACGGGCTTGCCGCATCGCCCAATGCCGCCGCCTATTGCACGGCCAAGGCCGCCGAAATCCATCTGGCGCGCTGCCTGGCGCTGGAAGGCGCGGAGGCCCAGATCAGGGTCAATGTCGTCAATCCCGACGCCGTGCTGCGCGGCTCGAAGATCTGGACCGGCGAGTGGAAGGAACAGCGCGCCGCCGCCTACAAGATGTCGACTGACGACCTCGAGGAACACTATCGCTCGCGCTCGATGCTGAAGCGTTCGGTGTTCCCCGAAGACATCGCCGAGGCGATCTATTTCTTCGCCTCCGACATGTCGGCCAAGTCGACCGGCAATATCGTCAATGTCGACGCCGGCAACGCCCAGAGTTTTACGCGCTAGGCGATCATTTTTTGAGGGTGGCGCTGCCCCTCATCC